>JAFSZQ010000073.1 GCA_017458885.1 Oscillospiraceae bacterium | reverse complement strand
TTTCTATGACGTTTGGGGTTCCGTGTCGGGACTACGCTGTTTTGCTTGTGCGGGCCGGCATTTGACACCCCTTATTCGACTTTGGGCAGGAAACGGTAGAGACGCCAGACTTGCGTCATATCCCAAAGAGCGACGAGCGGACCGAAGACGCACCGTCAAATAGACTACGAGAAACAGCGTTGCCACGACACGGAAATCCTGTCGGCAGCACGGCAGTCGGCAGGCGTCTTTCTTCTACGGAAGTTTGAAACCGTTCTCCAAAAGAAACCAATCACAACAAAAGAGGAACCGGCTATGGAACAACGCATCAGCATCGAACGCCTCGAGCAGGCGGTGAACCTCTTCGGCTCGTTCGACGAGAACATCCATCTCATCGAGACCGAGTTCGGCGTCACCGTCGCCAATCGCGAGGGCGAGCTTCGCGTGAATGGCGAGGCGGAGGACGTCATGCTCGCGTCCAAGGCGCTCACGGCGCTGCTCACGCTCTCGAACCGCGGCGAGGCGATCAGCGAGCAGAACGTGCGCTACGTCATCGCCCTCGCCCGCGCGGGGCAAGAGGACAAGATCGGCGAGCTGACGCAGGACGTCATCTGCATCAGCGCCAAGGGCCGCCCCGTCAAGCCCAAGACCATCGGGCAGAAGACCTACGTCCGGTCCATCGCGGAGAACGCCGTCACCATCGGCGTCGGGCCCGCGGGCATGGGCAAGACCTACCTTGCGGTCGCGGCGGCGGTCGCCGCGTTCCGCGAGCGCAAGATCAACCGCATCATCCTCACGCGCCCCGCGGTCGAGGCGGGCGAGCGGCTGGGCTTCCTGCCCGGCGACCTGCAAAGCAAGGTCGATCCCTACCTCCGACCGCTCTACGACGCGCTGTTCGATATGCTCGGCGCGGAGACGTACAACAAATACCTCGAGCGCGGGAACATCGAGGTCGCGCCGCTGGCGTATATGCGCGGGCGCACGCTCGACGACAGCTTCATCATCCTCGACGAGGCGCAGAACACGTCCTGCGAGCAGATGAAGATGTTCCTCACGCGCATGGGCTTCGGCTCGAAAATGGTCATCACCGGCGACGCGACGCAGATCGACCTGCCGGCGGACAAGCTCTCGGGGCTCAAGCAGGCGGTGCGCGTGCTGAAAAACGTGGAGGGCGTCGGCGTCTGCGAGTTGAGCGATCAGGACGTCGTGCGACACGTGATGGTGCAGCGCATCATCAAGGCGTATCAGGACTACGAGGACGCGAAAAACCGGCAGAACAGGGGGCGGCGCTGACATGAGAAAGACGCATTTCATTCCCGTTGCGACGCAGGCGAGCGGCGTGAGCGAGCGTGTAAAGGCGCTGCTCCGCCGCGCGATCCGCACGGCGCTTTCGTGTGAAGGCGTGACGCTTCCGTGCGAGGTGGACGTGCTCGTGACGGACGACAGGGGCATCCGCAAGCTCAACCGCTTGCAGCGGGGCGTCGACAGACCGACGGACGTGCTCTCGTTCCCCGCGCTGGAGCTGCAGGCGGGCGCGCCGCCGACGGCGGCGGACGCCGAAGCGGGCACGGGGCTGATCCCGCTCGGCGACGTGGCGATCAGCTATGAGCGCGCGGCGGCGCAGGCGAAGGAGTACGGGCACTCCCGCAGCCGCGAGCTCGCGTACCTCGCGGTGCACGCGACGCTGCACCTGCTGGGCTACGACCACATGGACGAGGGCGCGCAAAAGGCGCTCATGCGCGCGCATGAGGAGCGCGTGATGACAGAATTGGAACTGAAGAGGTAAGGATATGCCCATCACCAAGACCGCGATGATCACGCTCTGCGGGCGGCCGAACGTCGGCAAATCGACGCTCGTGAACGCGCTCGTCGGCGAGAAGATCGCCATCGTTTCCAATAAACCGCAGACCACGCGCAACCGCATCTACGGCGTCGTCAACCGCGACGACACGCAGCTCGTGTTCCTTGACACGCCCGGGTTCCACAAGGCGCGCAACCGTCTGGGCGACTATATGGTCAAGGTCGCGCGCGAGAGCATCGCGGACGTGGACGCCGTCGTGCTGCTCGTCGAGCCGGCGCCGCGCGTCGGGATCCCCGAGCAGGAGCTGATCCAAAAGATCAAAGAGGCGGGGCTGCCCGCGGTGCTCTGCGTCAACAAGATCGACACGCTTGAGAAGAAGGACGGCCTGCTCGCCGTCATCGCGGCGTACAGCGCGGCGTACGACTTCGACGCGGTCGTGCCCATCTCCGCGCTCAGGCAGGACGGGCTGCGCGACCTGCTCATCGAGCTTTCCAAGTACGCGCAGGAGGGGCCGCAGCTCTTTCCCGACGGCATGGTGACCGACCAGCCCGACCGTCAGGTCGTGGGCGAGATCGTGCGCGAAAAGCTGCTGCGCTGCCTCGACCAGGAGATCCCCCACGGCACGGCGGTGGAGATCACGCGCTTCGTCGAGCGCGACGACGAGGTCATCGAGGTCGAGGCGACGATCTACTGCGAAAAAAAGAGCCACAAGGGCATCATCATCGGCAAAAACGGCGAGATGCTCAAGCGCATCAGCACCGAGGCGCGCCACGACGTCGAGCGGTTTATGGGCGCGAAGGTGTACCTGCAAACGTGGGTCAAGGTCAAGGAAAACTGGCGCGACAACCTGAACTATATCCGCGCGTTCGGGTACGACGACCAGTAATTCCCGCTTGTAAACGGGCGGCGGATGTCCATGCTAACCCAAGAGGTGATGACATGGACGGCTATCTCGGATTGTTTCTCGAAACCGGACATCCGACGTTTTATATGATGGCGAAGCAGGGGGAGCCCGATGCCGGAGAAGATCGTGACAAAGGGGATCGTGCTGCGCGAGACGCAGACGAAGGAAGCCGATAAGATACTCACCGTGCTGACCGCGGAGCACGGGCGGATCGCGCTCGTCGCGCGCGGCGCGCGGCGGAAGAACAGCAAGATCGCGGCGGCGAGCGAGCTGCTGGCGTTCTCGGAGCTGGTCGTGCACGAGCAGCACGGCTGGTTCCTGCTCGACGAGGCGAGCACGCTCGCGCTGTGGGAGAACATCCGGCGGGATATTGCGCTGCTCGCGCTCGCGTCCTACTTCGCGGAGCTGACCGAGGCGGCGACGGGCGAGGGCGAGCGCGCGGAGGAGACGCTCGCGCTGCTGCTCAACGCGCTCTATGCGCTCGACGCGCTCGGCAAGCCGCCGGAGCAGGTGAAAGCCGCGTTCGAGCTGAAGCTGCTCGCGCTCGCGGGCTACGCGCCGCTGCTGACGGAGTGCGCCGTCTGCGGCGCGGGCGCGCCGGAGGAGCCGCTGTTCGACGCGCGCGAGGGCGTGGTCGTGTGCCGGAAGTGCGCGGGCGCGGCGGCGAACGGGCTGCTGCCGCTCGACGGCGGTTCGCTCGCGGCGATGCGCCATGTGCTGGGCGCGGAGCGCAAGCGCCTGCTGTCGTTCGCGCTCGACGGCGGCCCGCTCTCGCGCTTTGCCCGCGCGTGCGAGACGTTTACGCGCATACAGCTTGAGCGGGACTTCCGTACATTGGATTTCTACCGGAGCCTGCGATTGCCGGGGAAATAGGCAAAATTCGACGAAAACCGACAAAAGGGAACAAGATATGGCGTCATCACTCTTTGAAAAATCCATCCGCGTGCTGGAGCTGCCCCGCGTGCTGGAGTGGCTCTCGCGCCACGCCGTGAGCGAGGCGGCGAAGGAGCGCGCGCGTGCGCTCTCGCCCGCGACCGAGCTCGACGAGGTGCGGCGGCTGCTCGACGAGACGGACGCCGCGCGGGACATGATCGTGCGCAGGGGCAGCCCGTCGTTCGCGGGCGTGAAGAGCGTCTCGGAGGCGCTGGGCCGCGCGGAGCGCGGCGGGACGCTCAATCCGCGCGAGCTGCTGGACGTGGCGGGGCTGCTGACGGCGGCGCGCCGCGCGCGCGAGTACTTACCGGACGACGCCGAGCCGAGCGTGCTCGACAGGCTGTTCGCATCCCTGCGCCCGAACCGCTACCTAGAGGACAAGATCACGACCGCCATCGTCAGCGAGGACGAGATCGCGGACGCGGCGAGCACGGAGCTTGCCGACATCCGCCGCCACAAGCGCGCGGCGGCGGCAAAGGGGCGGCAGATCCTGCAAAAGATCATCTCCTCGCCGAGCTATAAGAGCGTGCTGCAGGAGTCGCTCATCACGCAGCGCGGCGGGCGCTTCGTCGTGCCCGTCAAGGCGGAGTTCCGCGGCGAGCTGCCCGGGCTGGTGCACGACACCTCGTCGAGCGGCGCGACGCTCTTCATCGAGCCGATGGGCGTCGTGCAGGCGAACAATGAGCTCAAGGAGCTGGAAGCCAGGGAGGAGAAGGAGATCGACCGCATCCTCGCGGCGCTCTCCGCCGAGGCGGCGGGCTTCGCGGAGGACGTTGCGTGGAACTACGACCTCCTCGTGCACCTCGACCTCATCTTTGCCCGCGGCGAATTGAGCTGCGAGATGGACGCCGCGCGCCCCGACGTGCGCGCGGACGGCGGCGTGTACCTGCGCCGCGCGCGGCACCCGCTGCTGGAGCGGGCGAAGGCCGTGCCCATCGACGTCGAGCTGGGGCGCGGGTTCGACACGCTCGTCATCACGGGCCCCAACACGGGCGGCAAGACGGTCAGCCTCAAGACGCTGGGGCTGCTGTGCCTCATGACCCAGTGCGGGCTGCACATCCCCTGCGCCGACCGGAGCGCGGTCAGCATCTTTTCCGCCGTGCTCGCGGACATCGGCGACGAGCAGAGCATCGAACAGAGCCTGTCCACGTTCTCCGCGCACATGACCAACATCGTGCAGATCCTGGACGAAGCCGACGGCGGCAGCCTCATCCTGTTCGACGAGCTCGGCGCGGGCACCGACCCCGTCGAGGGCGCGGCGCTCGCCATCGCGGTCATCCAGGAGGCGAGAGCGCGCGGCGCGAAGGTCGCCGCGACGACGCATTACGCCGAGCTCAAGACCTTTGCCATGACCACGGCGGGCGTCGAGAACGCGAGCTGCGAGTTCGACGTCGAGACGCTCGCGCCGACGTACCGGCTGCTGATCGGCATTCCCGGGAAATCCAACGCCTTCGCCATTTCAGCGCGGCTGGGGCTTCCCGAGCGCGTCATCGCGCGCGCAAGGGAGCAGATGAGCGGCGAGAGCGTCCGCTTCGAGGACGTGCTGACCCAGCTCGAGCAGAAGCGTCAGGCGCTCGAGCGCGAGAAGACGGAGACCGACCGGCTCCTGCTCCGCCGCGAGGAGGACGCGAGAAAGGCGAGGGAGTTCCGCGAGCAGATGGAGCGCGCGAAGGACAACGCCCGCTCGCGCGGCGAGGCGGAGGCGAAGCGCATCCTGCAGGACGCGAAGGACGCCGCGGACGCGGCGTTCCGCGAGCTGGACGCGCTCAAAAAGGCACAGAAGAAGCTCGAAGCCCAGCAGATCAACGATGCGCGCGCAAAAATCCTGCGCGACCTGAACGCCGCCCGCGCGGCGGCGGGCGCAAGGGACGGCGTCAAGGAGCCCATCCCCAAGCCGAGCCGCCCCATCGCCGCCGGCGACCTTGTCGAGATCCCGGGCACGGGCAGGCAGGCGGAGGTGCTGGCGGTCAGCGGCGGCACGCTCGAGTGTCGGGCGGGCGCGCTGCGGATGAAGGTGAAGGCGGACGAGGTGCGCCTGATCGAGGACGACGAGCGCGCCGCCCTGCGGCGGAAGCCCGCGCCCGCGGGCGGCGTCAGCCGTATGACCCGCGCCGCGTCCGCGCCGCGCGAGCTGGACATCCGCGGCATGGAGACGCTGGAGGCGGAGAGCGTCGTGGAAAACTACCTCGACGCGGCGGTGCTGGCGCGGCTCGAGACCGTGACCATCATCCACGGCAAGGGCACGGGCGCGCTGCGCAAGGCGGTGCACGCGCTGCTCCGGCGCAGCAAGCACGTCAAGTCGTTCCGCCTCGGCGCGTTCGGCGAGGGCGAGGCGGGCGTGACGGTCGTGGAGCTGCGGTAGCGCGAAAGCAAAAGAAATGCACAAAAAACGCGGCGGATTTTCGCAGGAACTATTCAGAACGAACATTGACGCGACCCCGCGTAATGGTGTATGATAAAAGCCAGTTGAGATGAGAGGAAGTTTCGGAGAGGGAGCGAAAGCCATATGTATACAAAAAACGTCATGATCCATAACGAGGTCGGTCTGCACGCGCGCCCCGCCACATTTTTTATCCAGAAGGCAAACGAGTTCAAAAGCGGCATCTGGGTCGAGAAGGACGAGCGCCGTGTGAACGCGAAGAGCCTGCTCGGCGTGCTGTCGCTGGGCATCGGCAAGGGCACGGAGATCACCCTGCTCGCCGATGGCTCCGACGAGGAGGACGCCGTGAACGCCCTTTGCGAGCTGGTGTCCGGCAACTTCGGCGAATAAGCGCGGGAATTGTGAAGAAAGGCGGTTTCGTGAAGCGAAACCGCCTTTTCTTACATCGGGAGGTGAAACGGATGACCAAGGAAGAACTGCGTCAAAAAGCCAATGACCTCCCGCTCGCGCCGGGGGTCTACCTGATGATGGACAAGACCGGCAGGGTCATCTACGTCGGCAAGGCGAAGAAGCTCAAAAACCGCGTCAGCCAGTATTTTCAGGAGAACAACGCCTCCCACAACGAGAAGACGCGGCGGATGGTCGCGCAGGTCGATGCCTTCGACACCATCTTCGTCTCCAGCGAGTTCGAGGCGCTGATCCTCGAAAACTCGCTCATCAAGCAGCATATGCCGCGCTACAACATCCTGCTCAAGGACGACAAGGGCTACCCCTTCGTGCGCCTCGGCAGGGAGCCGTACCCGCGCTTCACGCTGGTCAACAGGCCCGCGGACGACGGCGCGCGCTGCTTCGGGCCCTTCGGCGGGCGCGGCGAGACGCGCGCCGCGTTGGACGCGGTGCTCGCGGCGTTCAAATTACCGACCTGCGCGAGAAAATTCCCGCGCGACGTCGGCAAGGAGCGCCCCTGCCTCAATTTCCACATGGGGCGCTGCGACGGCTTTTGCCGCGGCACGCCGGATGAGAAGGAGTATACGGAGCGTATCGAGCAGGCGGTACAATTACTCTCTGGACACTATAAGACTCTCACGCGCGCGATGCGCGAGGAGATGCGGCGCGAGGCGGAGGCGCTCCACTTCGAGCAGGCGGCGGCGCTGCGCGACCGCGTGAACGCCATCGAGTCGCTCGGCAAGCGCCAGAAGGTCATCGCCGGCGTCTGCGCCGACACGGACGTGTGGGGCGTGTACCGCGGCGCGGCAAAGTGCGGCTGGGCGGTCATCCACGTCGAGGACGGCGCGGTCACGGGACGCGAGACGGACGTGTTCGCCGCGCCGACCGACGAGGGCGAGGCTGAGATGCTCGCCGCGCTGCTCAACCAGTACTATCTCCCGCGCGCGGTGCTGCCGCGCGAGATTTTGATCCCCTGCGAGACGCCGGACGCGGAAGGGCTTGCGGGCGTGCTGACGGAGCGCGCGGGGCACAAGGTGGCGGTCCGCGTCCCGCAGCGCGGCGACAAGGCGGAGCTGCTGCGCATGGCGGAGCGCAACGCCCGCGAGGACGTGGAGCGCGTCACGACGCTGCAAGAGCGCGAGAACCGCACGCTCGCGGCGCTCGCGCAGATGCTGGGGCTGTCCGCCCCGCCGGAGCGCATGGAGAGCTACGACATCTCGAACACCGGCGCGAGCGACATCGTTGCGTCGATGGTGGTCTACGCCGGCGCAAAGCCGCTCAAGCGCGCCTACCGCCGCTTCAAGATGAAGACGGTGTCGGAGCACCCCGACGACTACGCCTCGATGGAGGAGGTCTTGTCGCGCAGGCTGCAACGCTATCTGGACGGAGACGAGAAGTTCGCGCCGCTGCCCGACGTGCTGCTGATCGACGGCGGCGCGACGCACGCGGCGGTCGCGGAGCGCGTCTGCGCGAGGCTGGACCTGCCGCTGCCGATCTTCGGCATGGTCAAGGACGACCGCCACCACACCCGCGCGCTCGTCACCGCCGCGGGGCGGGAGATCGACCTGCGCGCGAATCCCGCGGTGTTTGCGCTCATCGGGCAGATACAGGACGAGACGCACCGCTTCGCGATCACATTCCACCACGAGCGGCACACGAAGTCGTCGCTCCGCTCGGCGCTCGACGACGTCCCCGGCGTCGGCAAAACGCGCAAGGCGGCGCTCCTGAAGGCGTTCAAGAGCGTGAAAGCCATCCGCGAGGCGGACGAGGACGCGCTTGCGAAGGTGGTGCCGAGGAACACGGCGCGGGAGATATATCGGTATTTCCACAGAGAAGAATAGAGGAAAACGGCTGCGAAAGCAGCCGTTTTCCTCTATTCAATGTCGATCTCCGGCGGCTTGTCGATCTCCTCCCCGACGTACTTGCCGTTCTTCTTCCGCTGGCGCACGCACTCCGAGAGCAGGTACTCGATCTGCCCGTTCACGCTGCGGAAGTCGTCCTCCGCCCACGCCGCGATCGCGGCGTAGAGCTTCGGGCTGAGGCGCAGGGGTACTTGTTTCTTCTCCTCGCTCATAGGTTAGTACAGACTGCCGGAGTTCACCACCGGCTGGGCGTTCTGGTTGCCGCAGAGCACCACGAGCAGGTTGCTCACCATCGCCGCCTTGCGCTCCTCGTCCAGCTCCACGACGCGGTTCTCCTTGAGGCGGTCGAGCGCCATCTCCACCATGCCGACCGCGCCGTCCACGATCATCTTGCGCGCGTCGATGATCGCGCTCGCCTGCTGGCGCTGGAGCATGACCGCCGCGATCTCCGGCGCGTAGGCGAGATAGGTGATGCGCGCCTCGAGGATCTCCAAGCCCGCCTCCTCGACCTTGCTTTGTATCTCGTCGCGGATGCGCCGCGCCACGACCTCGCTGCTCCCGCGCAGGCTGCCCTCGTCCGCCACGCCGTCGCCCGTCGTGTCCACGTTCTGCGCCACGTCGTAGGGGTAGATGCGCACGATGTCGCGCAGCGCGCTGTCGCACTGGAGCGAGAGGTATTCCTTGTAGTTGTCCACGCGGAACGCCGCCTTCGCCGTGTCCGTCACGCGCCACATCACCGCAATGCCGATCTCCACGGGATTGCCGAGGCAGTCGTTGATCTTCTGGCGGGAGTTGTTGAGCGTCATGATCTTGAGCGAGATCTTCTTGCTGGGCAGCTCCACCTGCGAGCTGCCCCCGGGCCCGACGTTGAGCGTGAGCTTGCGCGCGTCGCTGCCGCCGTCCACGTCGCCGCTCTGGTTGAGCTTCGTCTTCGCCGCGGGGTTCACCGCGACGCAGAACGGGTTGACGAAGTAGAAGCCCTCGCCCTTGAGCGTGCCGACGTATTTGCCGAACAGCGTCAGCACCAGCGCCTCCTGCGGCTTGAGCACCTTCAGCCCCAGCAGCAGGAGCCAGCCTAGGCACAGCCACGCGATGCAGACGACCGTCAGCGCCGTCCCCGCCGCGCCGCCGCGGCTGACGCCGCAGAGCGTCCCGATCACCGCCGCGATGTACCCCACGATGACGAGCAGCAGCATCGCCATCCCGTTCTTCCTCGTGGTCAATACCTTCTCTTCCATATTCCATGTCCTCCTTCGGAATTTGATATGAAAATGATATGATAATCATATCTAGTTGTCAAGCGGGATCGCAAAATTTCCTCATTCTTGTGCAACTTACACAAATTGCCGCCGTACAGCACGCGAAGAAATGGACGAAACAGGCAGAAAAGCCGCGAAATTCGTACAAAATTTTGAAAGAAACGGCAGTTTGGGCGTCGGCGCACGGCTTGACAAATCCAAAGGGCTGGGGTATACTGCGGGAACACTCCAAAAGGTTACAATTTGTAACCATGGGTAACAACGCTGTCATATTTGTCAGGCGGCGCGCCTCGCGCCGCAGCAGGAAAAGGAGACTATAGCATTATGATAGAACGACGACCGCAAATGAGCCCCTCCAAAACGCGACGATGTTGGCAGGCGGCGTTCGCGCTGCTGCTGGCGGCGACGCTGATCTTCGGCGCGGCGCCCGAGCTGACCGCGAGCGCCCTGTACCGCATCAGCGGCGGCG
>JAFSZQ010000072.1 GCA_017458885.1 Oscillospiraceae bacterium | reverse complement strand
GAGGTGCCCGCGGCAGACAACAGCGACCTCGCCCGTCCCAAGCTGTTCCTCTTCAACGTCGCGCTGACGCTCGCCGTCATCGCCATGCTGATTTGGGACGTGTTCCCCAGCTACTTCCCGTTCATGCTCGGCGTTGCCGCGGCGCTGTTCGTCAACTACGGCTTCACCGCGAAGATGCACAAGAAGATCATCAACCTCCACGCCGGCCCCGCCCTGATGATGTGCTCCACCCTTATGGGCGCCGCCGTCCTCATGGGTATCCTGACGTCCAGCATGGGCGCTGACGGCAAGGTCATCTCCGCCAAGGTCATGGAGCTGCCCGCCGACGCGCTGCCCTCCGTGGTGCGCTGCCTCGCCGGCCTTGTGTCCAGCGTCCTGCCCGCCGCCCTCGGTCAGCACCTGCCGCTCGTCATCGGCGTATTGTCCGTGCCTCTGGCTCTGGCGTTCGACACCGACAGCTACTTCTACGGCATGCTGCCCGTCGTGATCTCCATCGGTCAGGCATTCGGCGTTCAGGCGCTGCCCATCGCAATCGCCATGGTCGTGTGCCGCAACTGCGCCACGTTCATCAGCCCGATGGTTCCCGCCACCCTGCTCGGCACCGGTCTTGCCGAGGTCGACATCAAGGACCACATCAAGTCGTCCTTCCTGTACGTCTGGGTGTTCTCCATCCTGTGCATGATCTTCGCCGCGATCATCGGCATCATGCCCATCTGATTTATCTCGATAAGAAACGGCTTCGGGCTTCCCGAAGCCGTTTTTTTGTGGTAGGATAGGGGAAAGGAGCGTGATTCCCGATGGTCAGCGAAATTTCGCCGCGCAGCGCAAGGGCGCAGAAGCAGGTGGACGCCCTGCTCGAGCGCGAGGGCATCCGCCGCGACCGCAATCTCGACTACACCTGCGGCGTCTATGATGACGACGGCGCGCTCATCGCCACGGGCAGCAGCTTTGGCAGTACTCTGCGCTGCTTCGCCGTCTCGGACGGGCACCGCGGCGAGGGGCTGTTGAACGAGGTCGTCTCCCACCTGTTGGAGCGGCAGTTTGCGCGCGGGTGCAGCCATAGTTTCCTCTACACCAAGCCGGAGAGCGCGCGGTTTTTCTCCGACCTCGGCTTTTCCGAGGTCGCCCGAGCCGAGCGCGCCGTGTTTATGGAGAACCGCCGCGGCGGCTTCGCCTCATACTGTGCGGGGCTTCAAAAGACGCCCGCGGGCAAAACGGCGGCAATCGTAATGAACGCGAACCCCTTCACGCGCGGGCACCGCTACCTCGTCGAAAAAGCGGCGGGGGAGAACGACTTCGTGCATCTGTTCGTACTCAGCGAGGAGGCGGGGCCGATCCCGTTTGCCGTGCGGAGGCGGCTGGTGCGTGACGGCGTGGCTGATCTTCCGAACGTCGTGCTGCACGATTCGGGGCCGTACATCATCAGCTCCGCCACCTTTCCAAGCTATTTTTTGCGCGACGACGACGACGCTATTCGCACGCAGGCGGCGCTGGATGTCTCCGTGTTCGGCGGCATTGCGCGCGCCCTCGGCGTCACGCGGCGCTATGTGGGCGATGAGCCGACCAGTCACGTCACCTCGCTTTACAACGAGGTTATGGCGGCACGGCTGCCGGAGCTGGGCGTGGACTGTACCGTCGTGCCGCGCATGGAGGCGGACGGGCGCGTTGTCAGCGCCAGCACCGTGCGGCAGGCAATCCACGATGACGCGTTGGACACGGTTGCGGACATGCTGCCGGAGTCGACGTACCGCTACTTCGCCTCCCCCGAGGCGGCGCACGTCGTGCAGGCGATCCGCGCGATGGACGAAGCGAAGCACTATTGAGGTGGGTATGGCAGAGGTAACGCTGGAACAGATGCTGGACGCGCGGGAGGCGCGCGTGCGGATGCAGGACGAGCTGCGCCGCCGCTACGGCGCGCCGGTGGTGTCGTTCACGATGAACATTCCCGGCCCTGTGAAGGACACGCCGCTCATTCGCCGCGCGTTCGGCGAGGGGCTGGACGCGCTCCGGGCGGCGCTCTCCGATGCGGCGCTGCCGGTCTTGTGGAGCGGCGTGAAGCGGGAGAACACCGGCTGTGAGGCGCTGTTCGCAATCGACGGCGACGCGCTCTCGGTCAAGCGCGTCTGCACCGCCATCGAGGACGCGGACGCGCTGGGGCGGCTCTACGACATGGACGTGCTTGCACCCGACGGCACGAAGCTCGACCGTGAGACGGTCGGCGGCAGGGCGCGCAACTGCATCGTCTGCGGCGCTCCCGGGCGCGGCTGCGCGTCGCGGCGGACGCACATGGTCGAGGAACTGCAGGCGGCGACGCGGCGCATCATGGAGGCGCACTTCGCCGAAATCGAGGCGCGTCACATCGCGGAGCTGGTGACGCGCGCGCTGCTCGACGAGGTCTACACCACGCCGAAGCCGGGTCTGGTCGACCGAAATAACAACGGCAGCCACGCCGATATGACAGTTGAGACCTTCGAGCGGAGCGCCGATGCCCTGCGCGGCTACTGGGCGCGCTGCTTCACCCGCGGCTTCGAGACGCGCGACGCCGCGCCGGAGGAGAGCTTCGTTCGTCTGCGCGAGGCGGGCGTCGAGGCGGAGCGCGCGATGTTTGCCGCGACCCTCGGCGTCAACACGCACAAGGGCGCGGTGTACGCCCTCGGCGTCCTTTGCGGCGCAATCGGGCGGCTGTGGCGCCCCGACACGCCGCGCGAGATCGACGCCGTTCTGCGCGAGTGTGCCGCGATGACGAAGGCCGCCGTCGACGCGCAGTTCTCGGCGCTTGCTGCGAACCCGGAGACAGCGGCGACGAAGGGGCAGCGGCTCTATCTGTCGCAGGGAATGCGCGGTATCCGCGGCGAGGTTGCGGATGGGCTTCCCGGCATCGCGGAAACATCGCTGCCGAAGCTGCGCGCGGCGCTCGACGCGGGGTACAGCGCCAACGACGCGGGCGTGTACGCGCTGCTCGCCCTCATCGCGCGGGGAAGCGACACGAACATGGTTGCCCGCGGCGGCGTCGCGGCGGCGTCGAGGGCGGCAAGCGACGCGGCAAAGCTGCTCGCGGCGTCGGAGTTCCCGCGACTGGACGACGTGCTTGCCATGGACGCGGCGTTCATCCGCGCCAACCTCTCGCCCGGCGGCTGCGCAGACCTGCTGGCGGCGACGTATTTCCTCCACGACTGGTCGTGCCAGACGCGGCCTGATGCGAACCACACCCCGACGGGATGATTACAGGAACATAAAAATCACCGGCGCGCCTGACTTTTTAAGGGTCGGGTGCGCCGGTGGTTTTACTTTTTTCTGCCTGTCAGCTGATGAACTGGTACGCTGTGAAGGCGGCGTAGATGCACAGCAGGAGGATGCCCTGCCAGCGGCTTAATTTGCCGCGCATGAGGGCCGGGAGGCACATGATGGCCATTACCGCCAGCATCACGGGGATGTCGATGACCAGGCTGGAGTTGACGCCGCCCAGGACCGTCTTCTCCGCCGGGATGGCGAAGGGGGAGATGGAGATGGCCATGCCGCTGACCAGGATGATATTGAACAGGTTGGCGCCGATGATATTGCCCAGGGACAGGGAGCCGTGGCCCTTAATAAGGCTGGTGATGGAGGTGTTCAGCTCCGGCAGGCTGGTGCCCAG
>JAFSZQ010000071.1 GCA_017458885.1 Oscillospiraceae bacterium | reverse complement strand
GTCGGCAACGCGCCGACGGCGCTGCTGACGCTTGCGGAGCGCATCGAGGCGGGCGCGCGGCCCGCGCTCGTGATCGGCGCGAGCGTGGGCTTCGTCAACGTCGTCGAGAGCAAGGAGCGCGTCCGCGCCGCCTGCGAGGCGCGCGGCGTGCCCGCGATCCTCTCCATGGGGCGCAAGGGCGGCAGCGCCGTCGCCGCCGCGATCTGCAACGCGCTCGCGTACACCGCGGCGGGGCTGCTCGACCCCGCGGCGCGGGAGAAAAAGGATTGACGCATTCCGCGCGCGGCGGTATAATACCGCCTATCAGAAGAAAGGAGAGCGACCTATGAAATACGAGATACAAGGCGGCAACCTGCCCGTCGTGGTCTGTTCCGTCGAGGACGGGGAGACGATGATCACCGAGTCCGGCGGGATGAGCTGGATGAGCCCCAACATAGAGATGTCCACCACCGGCGGAGGCGGCGTCGGCAAGATGTTCGGCAGGCTCTTTGCCGGCGAGCACCTCTTCCAGAACCGCTACACCGCCCACGGCGGCGGCATGATCGCCTTTGCCTCGAGCTTCCCGGGCGCCATCCGCGCGGTGGAGATCGCGCCGGGGCGTGAGATCGTGGTGCAGAAGTCGGCGTTCCTCGCCTCCCAGGAGGGCGTGGAGCTGTCGGTGTTCTTCCAGAAGAAGGCGGGCGCGGGCTTCTTCGGCGGCGAAGGCTTCATCATGCAGAAGCTCTCCGGCTCCGGCACGGCGTTTTTGGAGCTCGACGGCGCCACCGTCGAGTACGACCTCTCCGCCGGACAGCAGATCCTCGTCTCGACGGGGCACATCGCCATGATGGACGCGACCTGCACGATGGACGTGCAGGCGGTCAAGGGCGTCAAGAACATCCTCTTCGGCGGCGAGGGGCTGTTCAACACGGTCATCACCGGCCCGGGGCACGTCGTGCTCCAGACCATGCCGCTGAGCAAGTTCGCGAGCCAGCTCATCCCGTACCTGCCCACACAGACGTCGAGCAGCGGCAACTGAGGCGGCGCGGGATGAAGATCAGCGAGATCGTTGAGAAGAAGCGGTATTCCGTCTCCTTCGAGGTCTTCCCGCCGAAGACCGAGGACGCCCGCGAGGGCGTGACGCGGGCGGCGCGGGAGATCGCGGCGCTGGGGCCCGTGTTCATGAGCGTGACCTACGGCGCGGGCGGCGGCACGAGCGAGTACACCGCCGAGATCGCCCGCGACGTGCAGGACGTCTGCGGCGTGCCGATGATGGCGCACCTGACGTGCATCACCTCGACGCGCGACCGCATCCGCGAGCAGCTCGCTCTGCTCAAGAGCAAGGGCGTCGAGAACGTCCTCGCGCTCCGCGGCGACGTCCCCGAGGGCTTCGAGCTGCGCGAGCAGAACTATCACCACGCCATCGAGCTCGTGCGCGAGATCAAGGCGTTCGACCCGGGCTTCTGCGTCGCGGGCGCGTGCTATCCCGACACGCATCCCGACGCGCCGAGCCAGCGGGAGGACATCCGCCGCCTCAAGGAGAAGGTGGACGCGGGGATGGATTTCCTCATCACGCAGATGTTTTTCGACAACCCCGTGTTCTACAGTTATATGTATAAGCTCCGCGAGGCGGGGATCGCCGTTCCGGTGCACCCTGGCGTCATGCCCATCGTCAACGCCAAGCAGATGAAGCGTACGCTCAAGCTCTCCGGCACGACGCTGCCCGAGCGGTTCCGCCGTATCCTCGACACGTTCGGCGACACGCCGGACGCGATGCGGCAGGCGGGCATCGCCTACGCCACCGACCAGATCATCGACCTGTTCGCCAACGGCATCCGCACGGTGCACGTCTATTCCATGAACAACCCCTCCGTCGCGCGGGCGATCCTCGACAACCTCGCAGGCATCCTCGATTGACCGAAAAATGAATATTGAATGGATACATTCAATAAATATGCGCCGTTTTTGTGCGAACAGCACAAGCAACGGCGCATATTTTTGGCGCAAGTTGAGCTTATCCGCCGATTGACGATGAAAGAAAAATGCATTATTATTCACACAACAAACGGCGGACGCCGCGTTTTGAAAAAATGGAGGAAGTTCACGATGAAAAAGCTGATCTCGCTGCTGCTGGCAGCCATGATGATCCTGTCTCTCGCCGCGTGCGGCGGCAAGCAGGAGAGCGCAAGCAAGTACAACACCGTCACCGCGGGCAAGCTCACGGTAGCGACCTCGCCCGACTTCGCGCCGTACGAGTTCTACGCCATCGACGACGCGGGCACCCCGCAGCTCGCCGGTTTCGACGTGGCGCTCGCCGGTTACATCGCCAATGAGCTTGGGCTCGAGCTCGAGATGGTGCCCATCGACTTCGACGGCGTGCTGATGGAGCTGCAGACCAAGTCGGTCGACCTCGGTCTGGCGGGGCTTTCCCCCGACCCCGAGCGCGAGAGCATCATGGACTTCTCGGACATCTACTACATGGGCGGGCAGTCCTTCGTCACCGTCAAGGGCAGCGAGGACAAGTTCGCGACGCTCGCCGACACCAACAAGGCGGAGTACCAGATCGGCGCGCAGACCGGCTCCATCCAGGTCGATCTCGCCCAGGAGAACAGTCCCGACGCCGACATCATCCAGCTTGCGAAGGTCACGGACATCATCGCCGAGCTGCTCGCCGGCAAGCTGGACGGCGCGTACATCGAGACGGCGGTCGCCGAGAGCTACGCCGTGAACTATCCCGAGCTCGCCATCGTGCTGGACGTCCCGTATGACGTGGAAGGCTCCGCCATCGGCGTTTCCAAGGGCAACAGCGAGCTGCTCGCGGCGGTGAACGCGGCGGTGAAGAAGGCGCTCGAGGACGGCAGCATGGACAAGTTCGTCGCGGAGGCGAACGAGCAGGCGGCCGGCAAGATCTTCGAGGGCCTGCTGGACGGCTGAACGCCGCAAAGGCAGCGATACGTCGAATTCCTCCCGTCCCGTGGGCGGGAGGGATTTGATATGTTTTGACAGACGGTAAGGGAGAGAAACATGGAGCATTTCATCCAGGCGGCAAATTTCGCCAAGATCGGATCCTACGCGCAGCTCTTCTGGCAGGGGGCGGCGGTCACGGTGATGCTGTCGCTGTTCACGGTCGTCATCGGCTTCGTGCTGGCGCTGCTGCTCTCGACGATGCGCCTTTCCAAGGTGTATCCGCTGGGCTTCCTCGGCACGGATAAGGAAGGCAGGCTCCGCGACGGCGGCGTGCTGCTCGCGATCAGCCGCTTCAACCCCCTCGCGTTCCTCGCGACGGCGTATGTGGAGATCCTGCGCTCCACGCCGGTGCTCGTGCAGGTGCTCATCATCTACTACGGCGTGTTCGGCACGCTGGTGACGCTGCCGAAGTTCACGTTCTTCGGCTTCGTCAAGTTCGAGCGGTTCTTCCCCGGCGTGGTGGCGCTCGGGATGAACTCGGGCGCGTACCTCTGCGAGATCATGCGCTCGGGCATCCAGTCCATCGACGGCGGGCAGACCGAGGCGTCCCGCTCGCTGGGCATGACGCAGTTCCAGACGATGCGCTTTATCATCCTGCCGCAGGCGATCAAGAACATCCTGCCCGCGATCGCCAACGAGTTCGTCGTCATCATCAAGGAGTCCGCCATCACCTACACCATCGGCGTGCAGGATATCATGTCCGCGGTCAACGCCGTGCGCGGCGCGACGTTCATCATCATCGAGCCGCTGCTCGTGGCGACGGCGATCTACTTCTGCCTCTGCTTCCCGACGAGCAAGCTCATCGCGTATTTTGAGAGGAGGATGAGCCGTGGCGACAAACGATAAGCTGATCCAGGTCACCGGCCTCAAAAAGTACTACAACAAGGGCGCGATCAAGGCGCTCGACGGCGTCACGGCGGACTTCTGCCGCGGCGACGTGGCGGTCGTCATCGGGCCGTCGGGCAGCGGGAAATCGACGTTCCTGCGCTCGCTGAACCTGATGGAGGAGCCCACGGGCGGGAGCATCGTGTTCGACGGCGTGGACATCACGAAGAAGAAGGTGCCGAATGCCGACGGCAAGCTCGTGAGGCTCGACATCGACAAGCACCGCCAAAAGATGGGCATGGTGTTCCAGCACTTCAACCTGTTCCCGCACAAGACGATCATGGAGAACATGACGCTCGCGCCGACGCAGGTGAAGAAGACGCCCCTCGCGGAGGCGGAGGAGAAGGCGCACGCCCTCTTAAAGCGCGTCGGGCTCGACGACCGCGCGGGCGCGTACCCCATCCAGCTCTCCGGCGGACAGAAGCAGC
>JAFSZQ010000070.1 GCA_017458885.1 Oscillospiraceae bacterium | reverse complement strand
AGGATGAAGAAACAGGAAAAGTAATTAAAGTTGCACGGCGGCGTCCGGCGCGTCCAGCCCCGCGCGCTTCAGGAGCTTTTCCGCCCGCCAGCGCGCGGGCAGCGAGCGCGCGACCGCGTCGAGCGTGTCCGCGACGGTCTGCTGCCCCTTCTCGGCGCGCTTGAGCCGCTCCCAGTTGACCAGCACCTCGTCGGCGTCCTCGGCGCGCGCGTCGCCGAACACGTGCGGGTGGCGGTAAAGGAGCTTGCGCACAACATGGTCGGTCACGTCGTCGGTGGTGAAGCGCCCCGCGTCCTCCTCGATGTGGATGTTGAAGAGCACCTGCAGCAGCACGTCGCCCAGCTCCTCGCACATGGCGTCGGGGTCGTCGCGGTCGAACGCCTCCGCCGCCTCGTACGCCTCCTCCAGAAAGTTGCGGCGGTCGCTCGCGTGCGTCTGCACGCGATCCCACGGGCAGCCGTCGGGGCCGCGCAGGATGCGCAGCACCGCCACGAGGTCGTCATAGGTGTATCTGGGCTTGTCGGGAAACGGTACCATGGTGTTATCCTTTCACTTCACGCGCAGCAGCCTTGCCAGTTTCTCGCCCTTCGGCAGCAGCGCGAGGTCGTCGCGCGTGACGACGCGCAGCGCCACGATCAGCGCGGCGTAGACCGCGACGGCGAGGACGATGGAGACGCCCGTGCACAGCGCGGCGGAGGCGACGCGCGCGTATAGCGCCGTGTACGCCGCGCGGGCGCAAAGCGCCATCAGCAGCGACGCGAGCAGGGGCTTGGCAAAGAGCGCGAGGTAGTTCGGCTTCTCCGCCGCGGCGCGGCGGACGAAGTACAGGTTGAGCGCCGCGACGGCGGCAAAGCAGCAGAGCGTGCCGATGGGCGCGCCGTGGATGTTGACGGCGGGGATCGCGACGAGGCGGTAGTTGAGCGCGATCTTGACGACGCCGCCGAGCAGCATCGTGACGATGGAGACGTAGACCTGCCCGTGCGCCTGCAAAATGGCGTTCGAGATCAGCATCAGGCACACGAACAGCGACGCGACGCCCAGCACCGCGAGCAGCGCGCCGCCGAGCTCCGCGTCGTAGCGCGGGTACAGCAGCGCCATGATCGGCGTCGCGAGCGCCCACAGCCCCAGCCCCATCGGGAACGCCAGCAGCGCCGTGACGCGCAGCGACGAGCCGATCACCGCCTTTGCGCCGGCGGCGTCGCGCCGCGCGAGCGCGGCGGAGAGGTACGGGATGACCGACGCGGTCAGCGCCGCCATCAGCGACGAGGGCAGGTTGTAGAGGTTCATCGCCGCGCCGTAGGTGCCGTACAGCGCGCTCGCGGCGTCCTCGGTGTAGCGCAGCTTGTCCTGAAGCTGCATCATGACGAACTTGGAGTCGATGGTCGAGATCAGCGCCACCATCGACGACGAGAGCGTGATGGGCACGGCGTACTTGAGGAGCTGACGCGCGATCGCGCCCGCGCCGTCCGGCACGTCCGCCGTGCGCGGCGGCTCGCGGCGGCGCAGGTAGTTTGCGAGCAGATAGACGAGCGAGAGGATCGTGCCGACGGTCACGCCCGTGATCGCGCCCGCGGCGGCGACCTCCACCGCCTCGCCCGCGCGCACGAGGTACAGCGCCAGCCCCAGCCCCACGAACAGCTTGCACACCGCCTCGAGGATCTGCGACACGGCGGTCGGCGTCATGTTCCCGCAGCCCTGCGCATAGCCGCGGAACGCGGACAGGCAGCCCACGCAGAACACCGCGGGCGCGAGCGCGCGGATGCCGAGCGCCGTTTTGGAGTTTTCGAGAAAGCCCGCGAAGAACGTGTTCCCGAACCACATCGCGAGGAACGACGCGAGCCCCAGCGCGAAGAACACCGCGAACGAGACGCGGAAAATCTTACGCGCCTGACGTTCTCTCCCCAGCGAGCGCGCCTCCGACACCAGCTTCGACAGCGCCACCGGCAGCCCCGCCGTCGAGACGCTCAAAAACACCGAGTAGATGTAGTACGACTGGTTGAAGATGCCGTTGCCCGTCTCGCCGAGCACGTTCGCGAGCGGGATCTTGAAGAGCGCCCCGATGAGCTTGACGATGATGATGCCGGCGGCGAGCACCGCCGCGCCGCCGAAGAAAGATTGCTTTTTCGCCATAGGCTTCTCTACGACCTTTGCCGATAAAATTCCGCGAACGCCGCGAGGTTCGCGCGCCATTTTTCACTCCGCTCGACGTACTCCTTGGGGTATTTTGCGTTGAACGCGCGGCGGATGACCGCCTCGCCGTCCGCGCCGCGTCCGACCATCTTGCTCGCGCCGCCCGCGCCGAGGGAGAGGATGCCGTGCAGCTCCTCCATGATATAAATATTGTAGAGGCACGCCGCGCCGTCCAGCGCCCAGCCCACGTTCTCGAACCCGCCGGACATGTACTTCTGGCGGTAGAGGTAGTAGGGCGCGTATCCATATTTACGCAGCGTTTCGTTCGCGTAGTCCAGCATCCGCGCCACGTCGTCCGCCTCCGGCAGCCACCCGCCCTCGAGCGTGATGCGGCTGCCCTTTTTGAGCGAGAGCGTGTGCACCGTGATGTTGTCCGCGCCGAGCGTCAGGCACTCGTCGAGCGACGCGCGGAAGCACTCCGGCGTGTCCTCCGGCAGCCCCGCGATCAGGTCCATGTTGACGTGCGGGAAGCCTGCCGCCGCGACCTCTGCCATCGCGCGGCGCACGTCATCCGCCGTGTGGCGGCGTCCGATGGCGGCGAGCACGCGGTCGTCCATCGACTGCGGGTTGACGCTCACGCGCGTGACGTCGTGCGCGCGCAGCGCCGCGAGCTTTTCCGCCGTGATCGTGTCGGGGCGTCCCGCCTCGACCGTCCGCTCCGCGCAGGCGGAGAGGTCGAAGCCCGCCTCCAATGCCGAAAGCAGCCTGTCCAACTGCGGCGCGGTCAGCGTCGTCGGCGTGCCGCCGCCCATGTAGAACGACTTGACGCGCAGCCCCAACTCCTTGACCGTTGCGCCCGCCGCCGCGATTTCGGCGCGCAGCGCGTCGAGATACGGCTCGACCAGCGAAAACGTCTTTTCCACGCTCTGCGAGACGAAGCTGCAATACGCGCAGCGCGTCGGGCAGAACGGGATGCCAACGTAGAGCGAGATGTCGTTCGGCTCCAGCGCCGCGGCGGCGCGCCGCCCCGCCTCTGCCGCCTCCAGCACGAGGCGGCGGCGCTCCGGCGTGACGAAGTACGTCTCCGCGAGCGTCCGGTCGGCGTGCGCGCGCCCGCCCTCGCGCAGCAGCGCGAGCGCGACCTT
>JAFSZQ010000069.1 GCA_017458885.1 Oscillospiraceae bacterium | reverse complement strand
GGGCGCGACGCGCGCGCCGTGCGGCAGCCCCGCAAGACCGCGCCGCAGCGCGTCCTCGACGCGCCCGAGCTCCGCGCCGCCGCAGTAGAACAGTTCGACGCGGGCGACGGTCAGAAGGTTTTGATAGAACGACCACAGCGCCGCGCGGTCGAGCGCGGCGACCTCCTCCTCCGTGCCGAGGCGGGGAACGCCGTAGCGTTCGCCGCGGCACATCTCCTCGATGAGCCGGCGGTCGGCGTACTCGCGCTTGTCGTCGCGGCTCGCGTGGATGGCGTCGATGAGGTTGCCCTTCTCGCCGTCCACATAGTCGGCGCGGAACGCGCCGCCGTCCGTCGCGGGGCGGAGCAGCACCTCGCCGAGCAGCTCGGCGGCGGGCTCGAGCAGCTTTTCGCCCGCGGGCGCGAACTGGTCGTCGATGAAGCTCGTGAGGAAGCCGATGCAGCGGTTCTCGCCCTTCTTGCGCACGGTGTAGCTCAACCCCGCGCCGTAGAGCAGGTCGAGCGCGCAGGACAGCGCGCGCATATCGCCGCAGCGCGCCGTGCCGCGCCGCAGCACGGCGGGCAGCAGCGCGCCCGCCGCGGCGTTTTCCGCGTCGAGCGGCGTCAATAGCTGGGCGGACAGCAGCCCCGTCTTGAACTTTGTCGCGTGGATATAGTTGAGGTACACGCCGGGGGAGAGCTCTTTGCGGATCGATCTCATAGCGTCGCTTCCTTTGCTAAAATACCAATTTATCGTGCTTATCATAACACGAAACGGAACGGATTACCACTGTTTTCTGAAAAATCCGCGAAGACGTCCGCCTTGACATTCCCTGTGAAATGGTCCAAAATAGCCCCATGGACAGACGATTGGAACGCATCCTGCCCCGCGTGCAGAAGCCCGCCCGCTACGTCGGCGGGGAGTATAACGCGGTCATGAAGGACCTGTCGCGGGTCGATACCCGCGTCGCCTTCTGCTTCCCCGACACCTATGAGATCGGTATGTCGAACCTCGGTATGCGCATCCTCTACGGCGTGATGAACGGCATGGACGGCGTCTGGTGCGAGCGGTGCTTCCACCCGTGGGGCGATATGGAGGCGGAGCTGCGCAAGGCGGGGATGCCGCTGTGCGCGCTCGAATCCGGCGACCCGATCGGGACGTTCGATCTCATCGCGTTCTCCGTCGGCTACGAGATGGCGTTCCCCGCCCTGCTCAATATGCTCGACCTCGCGGGCGTCCCGCTGCGGAGCGCCGACCGGAGCGGCCTCACGCCGCTCGTGATCGCGGGCGGCACGGCGATGTACAACTGCGAGCCCATCGCGGATTTCCTCGACCTCGTGCTCCTCGGCGAGGGCGAGGAGCAGATCGTCGAGGTCGTCGAGCTCTACCGTCAGGCGAAGCGCGAGGGCTGGGACAAGCACACGTTTCTCTGTAAAGCCTGTCACCTTGACGGCGTGTATGTGCCGAGCCTTTACGACGTGTCATATCACGACGACGGCACGGTGCGCGCCATCGTGCCCAAGGACGGCGCCCCCGCGCGGGTGCGTAAGCGTGTCGTGACCGACATGGACAAGGCGTACTACCCCGCAAAGACCATCGTGCCGAGCACCGAGATCGTGCAGGACCGCATCACGCTCGAGCTGTTCCGCGGCTGCATCCGCGGCTGCCGCTTCTGTCAGGCGGGCTACGTCTACCGCCCCGTGCGTTCACGCTCGGAGGAGCTGTGCGCGCGGTACGCGCGCGAGGCGGTGGAGGACAGCGGCTATCAGGAGATGACGCTCTCCTCGCTCTCGACCTCGGACTACCGCCCGCTCGTCGAGCTGTGCGACGATTTGGAGCCGCTGTGCGAGCGGGAGCATCTCAATCTGTCGCTGCCGAGCCTGCGCGCGGACAACTTCTCGATGGCGCTGATGGAGCGGCTGCAAAAGGGCCGCAAGACGGGGCTGACGTTCGCGCCCGAGGCGGGCACGCAGCGCCTGCGCGACGCGATCAACAAGAACCTCACCGAGGACGACCTGCTGGGCTCCTGCCGCCGCGCGTTCGCGGGCGGCTACAGCGCGGTGAAGCTCTACTTCATGCTGGGGCTGCCGACCGAGACGGACGAGGACGTGGCGGCGATCGCCGACGTCGCCGCCCACGTCATGCACGCCTGGCGCGAGAGCGCGAGCAACAAGAACCGCGGCATCCGCATCACGGTCTCGACCTCTTGGTTCGTGCCGAAGGCGCACACGGCGTTCCAGTGGGAGCCGCAAATATCCATCGAGGAGTACGAGCGCCGCGTGGCGCTGCTGCGCGAGCGCATGAACACGAAGACCGTGACCTACAACTGGCACCCGTCGCCGACGAGCTTCATGGAGGCGGTGCTCTCACGCGGAGACAGGCGGCTTTGTAAAGTGCTTTCCCTTGTCCACGAAAAGGGCGCGACGCTCGATGCGTGGGAGGACTATTTCTCGCTCCCGCGCTGGCTGGAGGCGTTCGGGGAATGCGGGCTCGACCCGCACTTTTACGCGAACCGCGTGCGCGAGCACGGGGAAGTGCTGCCGTGGAGCCACATCGACGTCGGCGTGACGGACTCGTTTTTGTGGCGCGAGCACGAGCGGGCGTACGAGGGCGTGACCACGCCCGATTGCCGCACGCAGTGCTCCGGCTGCGGAGCGAACTGCTTTTGCCCGTGTGACCACTGACAAAAGCAGTTCGCCGCGATGCCATTTCGCTCGCCGCTTGCGCGGCAACCGCGAAATATGGCGAACTCCTCCATGCCTGGAGGAGCATGGAGGAGTTTTGATGTCTAAACTACGGCTGCTGTTCATCAAGGAAAATCAGGCGTCCTACATCTCGCACCTCGACCTGATGCGCACGTTCCAGCGCGCGTTTTTGCGCGCCGGCGTCACGCTCAGGCACTCGCAGGGGTTCCACCCGCATCCGCTCCTCTCCGTCGTGCTGCCGCTGCCCGTGGGGCAGAGCAGCGAGTGCGAGCTGCTGGACTTCGAGACCGAGCGGGACTTTGGCGGCGCGGACGTGGCGGAGCGGCTGAACGCGGGGCTGCCCGCGGGACTGCGCGCCCGCGCGTGTTATCCGCCCGAGCGTTCCGCGCGCGCGCTGGCGTTTGTGCGGGCGCGGGTGGAGCTGGACTACGACGGCGGCGTGCCGGCGGGGACGCTGGACGCGCTGCGGGAGCTGTTTTCCCGCGGCGAAGTGCCCGTCGAGAAGCGCACGAAGCACAAGGAGCTGACGGAGCTCAACGTCGCGCCGCTGATCCGCAGGCTGGACTGGTGTGAAGCGAAAAGCCTTGTCACCGCGGACGCCGTGGTCGCGGCGCAGGACCCGGGGCTGAACCCCGCGCTGCTCGGCAGCGCGATCGCGCGCCACCTGCCCGACCTCGCGCCGGATTTTTTGCGCGTCCGCAGGCTAGAGCTATACGATGCGGAAGGGAAGACCTTTCGCTGAAAAGCGCCGCCGTTTTCATGGCGGCGCTTGTATTTTGCGGCGGCGTGTGGTAAAGTGACATTTGTAAAAATAGGATACCTGTGACGATCCTATTCGGAAAGGCGGAAACCGTATTGAATATCGTAGTCCTTGCGGGCGGGATCAGCGTGGAGCGCAACGTCTCGCTCTCCTCCGGCACGAAGGTCTGCCGCGCCCTGCGCGCGCGCGGGCATCGCGCCGTGCTGGTCGATATGTTTTTGGGGCTGGAGAACTACGCCGGCTCCCTCGACGACGTCTTTGACGCGCCCGACGGGCTGTGCGGCGAGTACCGCGTCGCGGTCGAGGAGCCCGACCTCGACGCGGTGCGCGCGAGCCGCCGCGATCAGAGCGCGAGCCTGTTCGGCTTCGGCGTGCTGGACGTGTGCGCGCGCGCGGACGTCGTGTTCCTCGCGCTCCACGGGGCGTGCGGGGAGGACGGGCGCGTGCAGGCGGCGTTCGACCTGCTGGGCATCCCGTACACCGGCAGCGGCTGCCTCGGCAGCGCCATCGCGATGGACAAAGACCTTACCACGCGCCTCGTCGCGGGCGAGGTCGTCACGCCGCGCTGGCGCGTCGTGACCTACGCCGAGGCGGAGATCGACGCGCTCGCCGCGGAGACGAAGCTCCCCTGCGTCGTCAAGCCCATCGCGAGCGGCTCGTCCATCGGCGTGTCCATCGCCCGCGACCTGCCCGCGCTCAAGACCGCGCTGCGCAAGTGCCTCGCCTACGGCGACCGCGTGGTGCTCGAGCAGTACGTCAAGGGGCGCGAGATCCAGGTCGGCGTCCTCGCGGGCAAGGCGATGCCCTCCATCGAGATCATCCCCAAGCAGGGCTTTTACGATTACGCGAACAAATACCAGGCGGGCGCGGCGGAGGAGATCACCCCCGCGCCGATCCCCGAGGCGTGGGAGCGGAACCTCCGCGAGGCGACGGAGACGGTGTTCCGCGCGCTCGGGCTTTCGGTCTACGCCCGCGCGGACTTCATCGTAACGCCCGATGGCGTGCCGTACTTCCTCGAGATCAACACGCTGCCCGGCATGACGCCCACGAGCCTCGTGCCGCAGGAGGCGGCGGCGATGGGCTTGAGCTACGAGGACCTGTGCGAGACCATCGTGCGGGAGTCGCTGAAGGCGCGGAAGGAGAAAATGTGAAGGAATTTACCTTGACAGAACTGGTCGCCGCCGTACACGGCGAGCTGCTGCAAGGCGGCGCGGAGACGATCCCCGCCGTCGGCACCGACAGCCGCGCGGCGGAGGCGGGCGCGCTGTTCGTCCCCATCGTCGGGGAGACATTCGACGGGCACGACTATATCGACGCCGCCCTCGACGCGGGCGCGGCGGGCTGTTTATGCGCCCGCGTACCGAAGGCGCTGCAAGCGGGAAAATTCTACGTCCGCGTCGCGGACACGGCGGTCGCGTACCGCGACCTCGCGGCGTGGCACCGTTCGCGCTTCGACGTCCCCGTGGTGCAGGTGACGGGCAGCGTCGGCAAGACGACGACCAAGGAGATGATCGCGCTCGTCCTCGCGCAGCGGTACCGGACGCTCAAGACCGAGGCGAACTACAACAACGAGATCGGCACGCCGCGCACGCTCCTGCGGCTCGACGACTCGTACGAGGCGGCGGTGGTCGAGACGGGCATGGATCGCGCGGGGCAGATACGCTACCTCGGCGCGGCGGTGCGGCCGACTGTCGCGGTCATCACGAACGTCGGGGATATGCACATCGAATACCTCGGCTCGCGGGAGAACATCTTCCGCGCCAAGTGCGAGATATTTGAAAACCTCGCGCCCGACGGGCTCGCCGTTTTGAACGGCGACGACGAGTGGCTGAACAAGGTGGAGCTGCCCCAGCGCATCGTGCGCGCGGGGAAAAGCGGGCGCTGCGGCGCCCGCGTCAGCGACGTGCGCGACCGCGGCGTGGACGGCGTATCCTGCGTCGTGACGACGGCGCGCGCGCGCTACGCGCTCTCCATCCCCGCGCCGGGGGCGCACATGGTCTATCCCGCGTCCGTCGCGGTCGCGGTGGGCGAGGCGCTGGGGCTGACGGCGGACGAGATCGCGCGCGGCGTGAGCGCCTACGAGCCGTCGGGCGCGCGGATGCGCGTCGTGCCGCTTTCGGGCGGGCGGCGGCTGCTCGACGACTGCTACAACGCGGGGCCGCAGTCGATGAAGGCGGCGCTCGAGGTGCTCTCGAACAGCGGCGGCAACACCGTCGCGGTGCTCGGCGACATGGCGGAGCTGGGCGGCTTGAGCGCGGAGGCGCATCGGAGCGTCGGCGCGCTCGCGAAGGAGCTTGGCGTCGGCAAGGTCATCGCCATCGGCGCGAAAGCGAAAGACATCGCGGAAGCGTTCGGCGGCGACTGGTACGCGACGGCGGACGAGGCGCTGCCCGCCGTCAGGGCGGCGTTCGCGCCGAACACGGCGCTGCTGGTCAAGGCGTCGCACTCGATGCACTTTGAGCGCCTCGCGGAAGAACTGACGAAGGAAACCTGAACACATGACAGACTTGAGCGTCAACGGGCTGGTCAAGTCCTTCGACCTCGAAAAGAACATACTGGACGGCGTCACGTTCCAGATCGAGCGCGGCGAGCGCGTGGGGCTGCTGGGGAAGAACGGCGCGGGCAAGACGACGCTGTTTCGCATCCTCACGGGCGAGCTGCGCGCCGACGCGGGGGACGTGGCCTTCGCGCCGGACCGCCGCGTGGGGCTCATTTCGCAGATACCCGTCTACCCCGACGGCTATACCGTCGAGGACGTGCTGCAAAGCGCGTTTGCCCGCACGCGCGCGATGGCGGACGAGATGGAGGCGCTTGCCGAACGCATGGCGGGCGGCGACGAGAGCGCCGCGACGCTCCGCCGCTACGGCGAGCTGTCCGCGCGGTTCGAGGGGCTGGGCGGCTACGACACCGAAACGGCGGTCAACAAGGTCGCGAACGGGCTGTCGATCGGCGGCGATATGCGCGCGCGGCGGTTCGACACGCTCTCCGGCGGCGAAAAGACGCGCGTGAACCTTGCGCGGCTCCTGCTCGAGGACACGGACATCCTGCTGCTCGACGAGCCGACGAACCACCTCGACCTCCGCGCGACGGAGTGGCTGGAGGACTACCTCGCCTCGTTCAAGGGTACCGTGCTGGCGATCAGCCACGACCGCTACTTTCTCGACCGCGCCGTGACGCGCTGTATCGAGATACTGGACGGCAAGGCGGAGTTCTACGGCGGGAACTACAGCTTCTACGCCGTGGAGAAGGAGCGGCGCTGCGTCGAGCGGCTGCGGCGCTACGAGCGGGAGAAGGCGGAGATCGACCGCCTCTCCGAGACCGCGCGGCGGATGCACGAGCACAACACGGAGCTGCTGCACAAGCGCGCGTTCTCCATCGAAAAGCGCATCGAGCGGATGCGCGCGACGGACAAGCCCGCGAAGGACCGCGCGCTGACGGCGCGGTTCGTCAGCCGCGAGTTTTACGGCGACGAGGTGTTCTCCCTCAAGGGCGTGAGCAAGGGGTTTGGCGGGCGGACGCTCTTTCACAGCGTCGAGCTCTCCGTCAGGGGCGGGGAGCGCATCGCGCTCCTCGGCGACAACGGCATGGGCAAGACGACGCTCTTGAAGCTCCTGATGGACGAGGAGTACCCCGACGAGGGGCGCGTCCGGTTCGGCCCCTCGGTGCGCGTCGCGTATCTGCCGCAGATCGTGCGCTTTGAAGACCCGAACCGCGATCTGGTGGACACGATGCTCTGGTCGCGCCGCGGCGCGACGACGCAGTGGGCGCGCGACCGGCTCGCGCAGTTCCACTTCCGCGGCGAGGACGTGTTCAAGTCCGTCAAGTCCCTCTCCGGCGGCGAGCTCAGCCGCCTGTACCTCTGCACGATCATGGACGAGGCGGTGAACCTGCTCATCCTCGACGAGCCGACCAACCACCTCGACGTCGCGAGCCGCGAGTGGATCGAGGAGGCGGTGGAGGCGTACGACGGCACGCTGCTCTTCGTCAGCCACGACCGCTATTTCATCAACCGCTTCGCAACGAGGATCTGGGAGCTGGCGGACGGCGCCGTCACGGACTACCGCGCGGGTTTCGAGCGTTACCGCCGCATCAAGGCGGAGCTTCCGCCCGCCGAGGAGAAGAAGGCGGTCGGGCAAAGACCCGTGACAGAGAAGAAGCCGGGCCGCAATCAGCAGAGCGCGAAGCGGCAGCTCACCATCGTCGAGCGCGAGATCGCGGCGGCGGAGGCGGCGCTCGCGGCGCTCCGCGCGCGGCTGGAGGAAGCGGCGGCGGACTATGAGAGGTACGCCGCGCTGTACGAGGAGAAGACCGCCGCCGAGGCGGCGCTGGACGCGCTGATGGCGCGCTGGGAGGCGCTGGCGGCGGAGGCGGAAGGAGGACAGGCACCGTGAACGAGAACATCTTATGCGTCGTCTACTCCCGCACGGGCAGGACGAAGCGATTGATGGAGGATATTTCCGCCGCGCTCGACTGCGAGCTCGCCGAGATCAGCGACCGCGTGGAGCGGCAGGGCACGCTGGGTTGGCTGCGCTGCGGGATGGACGCGATGCGCAAGCGCACCCGCCCCATCAACCGCCTGCATACGCGCCGCGCGCTCGCCGATTACGACCTCGTCATCCTCGGCACGCCGGTCTGGGCGGGGCGCTGCTCGAGCGTCATGCGCGCCTTTTTGAAGCGCCGCGGCTACGAGCTCCGCGACGTCGCCTACGTCATCACGCACGCGAGCGAGGAGCCGTACCGCGCCGTGTTCGAGCAGATGGACAAGTATCTCCAGACGCCGCACGTCGAGGACGTGTCGCTCTGCCCCGGCTCGGCGGGGTATATCTTCTGGCGCGACCTGTTCCTCAAGACCGTCGCCGGCCGGATGAACGTGGAGCTGCGTCCCATCCCCGAGCCGGAGGACGAGGACGGCGAGAGCGGCGAGAACGGCGAAGCCGCCGCGTCCGAGCCGCCGGAAACGGAGCAATAAGCCATGTGGGAGAAACTGCGCTCCGTCGCGCGGCGCTACGACGAGATCGGCGAGCTGCTGGAGATACCCGACGTCTACGGCGACCCCGACCGGCTCCGCGCGCTCACGCGCGAGCAGAAGGAGCTGGAGCCGCTCGTCGCGGCGTACCGCGCCTACGAGGCGGCGGAGGCGGCGATCGCGGAGGCGGAGGCGCTGCTCTCCGACCCCGAGCTGGGGGAGATGGCGCGCGACGAGCTGAAAGCCGCGAAAGCGGAGCGCGAGCGGCTCTATGACGAGCTGCGCGTGCTGCTCCTGCCGCGCGACCCGAACGACGGCAAGAACGTCATCGTGGAGCTGCGCGGCGGCGTCGGCGGGGAGGAGAGCGCGCTGTTCGCCGCCGATCTCTACCGGATGTACGCGATGTACGCCGAGAAGCGCGGCTGGAAGGTCGAGCTGATGAACTGGAATGAGACCGAGCTCGGCGGCGTGAAGGAGGCGGACTTCACCGTCTCCGGCGACGGGGCATATTCGCGCCTGAAGTACGAGTCGGGCGTCCACCGCGTCCAGCGCGTGCCGGAGACGGAGTCCGGCGGGCGCGTCCACACCTCGACGGCGACCGTCGCGGTGCTGCCGGAGATGGAGACGGTGGACGTAAACTTACGCGAGGAGGACGTCGAGATGCAGGTCTACCGCGCGAGCGGCGCGGGCGGGCAGCACGTCAACAAGACCTCGAGCGCCGTGCGGCTCATCCACAAGCCGACGGGCATCGTCGTCTCCTGCCAGGAGGAGCGTTCGCAGGTGCAGAACCGCGCCAAGTGCATGGCGATGCTCGCCAGCAAGCTCTACGAGCGCGAGCGCGAGCGCATCGAGAGCGCGTTCACCGGCGAGCGCCGCGCGCAGGTCGGCACGGGGATGCGCAACGAGCGCATCCGCACCTACAACTTCCCGCAGAACCGCGTCACCGACCACCGCCTGACGGGGGAGGTCAGAAACTTCAACATCGACGCCGTGATGAACGGCGAGCTTGACCCGATCGTCGACGCGCTGACGATGCAGCGGCAGGCGGCGATGCTGGCAGAGAGCGAGTCGTGACCATGACCACACAGTACTTCACCATCACATCCGAGCGCGACGCCGCGCAGATCGCCGCCGCCGCCGGTATCCTGCGGCGCGGGGGGCTGCTCGCCATCCCCACCGAGACCGTCTACGGGCTCGGCGCGGACGCGCTGAACGAGGACGCGGTCGCGGGCATCTTCGCCGCCAAGGGCAGGCCGCAGGACAACCCGCTCATTTTGCACGTTCCCGACGCGACGTGGCTCGCGCGGTACTGCGACGGCGTGCCGGAGGCGGCGTACCGGCTCGCGGAGGCGTTCTGGCCCGGGCCGCTGCCGTGGATCCTGCGGAAAACGCCCGCCGTGCCGCCGCGCACGACGGGCGGGCTCGACACCGTGGGCGTGCGCTGCCCCGACCACGCGGTCACGCGCGCCGTCATCGAGCAAGCGGGCGTGCCCGTCGCCGCGCCGAGCGCCAACGTCTCGGGGCGGCCGAGCTGCACGAGCGCCGCGCACGTCCGCGCGGACATGGACGGGAAGATCGACGGCGTCGTGGACGGCGGGGACTGCGCCGTGGGCGTCGAATCCACCATCCTCGACCTGACCGTGACGCCCCCGCGCCTGCTGCGCCCGGGCGGGCTGCCGCTCGAAGCGCTGCGCGCCGTGCTG
>JAFSZQ010000068.1 GCA_017458885.1 Oscillospiraceae bacterium | reverse complement strand
GTGACCGCGGTCTTGCCGAGGCCTTCAAACTGGTAGAGGGACACCGCCTTCGCCTTCTTCGGAGCGGCGTCGGGGTCGTGGTAGTTGCACACGACGATCTCCTGATTCTGCTTGAGCGTGCCGCGCTCGATGCGGCCGATCGCCATGCGGCCCACAAACTCGTTGTAATCGATGGCGGAGACGAGCATCTGGAACGGCGCGTCCACGTCCGCCTCGGGCGCGGGGATGTATTCGAGGATGGTGTCGAACAGCGGCTTCAGGTCGGTGCCCGCGACCTCGGGGGAGTAGGACGCCGTGCCGTTGCGCCCCGAGCAGAAGAGCATCGGGGAGTCGAGCTGCTCGCTCGTCGCGTCGAGGTCCATCAGCAGCTCCAGCACCTCGTCCACGACCTCGTGGATGCGCTGGTCGGGGCGGTCGATCTTGTTGATGACGACGATCACGCGGTGCCCCAGCTCCAGCGCGCGGGAGAGCACGAAGCGCGTCTGCGGCATCGGCCCCTCGGCGGCGTCCACGAGCAGGATGACGCCGTTGACCATCTTCAAAATGCGCTCCACCTCGCCGCCGAAGTCGGCGTGGCCCGGGGTATCGACGATGTTGATCTTCGTCTCGCCGTAGCGGATGGCGGTGTTCTTCGCGAGGATGGTGATGCCGCGCTCGCGCTCGAGGTCGCCGGAGTCCATGACGCGCTCGACGACCTCCTGATTTTCACGGTAGACGACGCCCTGCTTGAGAATCTCTTCCACGAGAGTGGTCTTGCCGTGGTCGACGTGCGCGATGATGGCGACGTTGCGCAGGGTTTCGTTTTGCATCGGGTATCACTCCATAATCAGAACTTCACAACTTGGACAGTATATGACGGTTCGACGGAGTTTTCAAGACTTTTTTCGCGCCGCGCCGCGTCAGGTGTTCTCGCGGCTGATGGGACGGCGCAGCAGCAGCGCGCGCAGCGCCTTGCCGTCAAAGGGCCAGAGCGGGTAGAGGTAGCCCCTGCCCGCGATGGGCTTGTTCGTCGCGAGCAGCGCGGCGATGGCGGCGACGCCGAGCGCGAGCCCCAGCCAGTCCAGCGCGGCGACGAGGAGCAGCAGCAACAGGCGCAGCAGCTTGAACGCATAGCCCAGCTCGTAGCTCGGCTGGGCGAAGTTCGCGATGGCGACGAACGCCATGTACGCCAGCACCTCCGGCACGAGCCAGTGCGCCTGCACCGCGAAGTCGCCGAGCACCAGCGCGCCGATCATCGAGAACGAGTTGGAGAACACCGGCGGGGTGTTGAGGCTCGTGAGCTTGATGAGATCGACGATGAACTCCGCGAACAAAAGCTGCAGCAGCAGCGGCACCTCGTAGTCCTCCGCGATGGCGAGGAAGTGCAAAAACCCCTCCGTCGCGCCGCTTTTGACCAGCGCGTACCACACGGGCGTGATGAACAGCGTCAGCGCGAAGACGACGTAGCGCAAAATGCGCAGATACGAGCCGATCAGCGGCGGGAAGTAGAAGTCGTTCGCCTCCTGCACGAAGTCGAAAAAGCTCGTCGGCAGGAGCATCGCCGCCGGCGAGTTGTCCACGAGCAGCACGACGCTGCCCTCCATCACGCAGGCGGCGGCGACGTCGGGGCGCTCGGTGTATCTCACGTTCGGAAACGGGTTCCACCACTGGGGCTTCATCATCGCCTCCGCGATGCTCTCCTGCCCCATCGACACGGAGCGGATGTCCACCGCGTCCAGCTTGCGCCGCAGCTCCTCGAGCAGGTCGCGGTCGACCTTGTGCTCCATGTAGCACAGCACCACGTCCGCGCGGGACTTTTCGCTGATCTGCCGCCCCTCGAGCGTCAGGCGCGGGTCGCGGATGCGGCGGCGCAGCAGCGCCGTGTTGACGACCAAAGTCTCGATAAACCCGTCGTGCGCGCCGCGTAACACTTTGCCGGACGCCGGCTCGTCCACGCTCCGCGCGGGGTACTGCTTGGCGTCGAGGAGCGCGCACTCGTCGAGCCCGTCCGCGAGCAGCAGCGTCTTGCCGAGGAACACCGCCGTGACCGCCTTCTCAACGTCGCTCTCCGCGTCCACCTCGCCGAAGCTCACATAGCGGTCGATGAACTCCCGCATCGTCTCCGCCTCGGCGGAGGGCAGCGAGAGCAGGTGCGCGAGCACACGCTCGATGACCGCGTCGTCGCCGTAGCCGTCGATGGTGTAGACGCGGCAGCGCCGTCCGCCGGCGCGGAGATCGCGGGCGATCACGTCGTAGCAGCGCCCCACGCCGAGCAGCGCGTCCAGCCGCTCCGCGCTGCGCTCCAGCTCGCTTTCAAAACGCATAAAGACCCTCCGGCATACCAGGTTTTCCCTAGTATTGCCGGAGGGCGGTTTCTTATTCCCAACAGATGAGCCTCACGCTCCCGCCGAGCAGGTGTCCGCGCGCGAACTCCGCCATCGTGAGCGTCGCGTCCTCCGCGTCGTCGCTGACGTTGAAGAAGCGGAACGCGCCGCCGCGAGCGCGGACGTACGCGGCGAAGTGCGGCACCCGCCGCTCGTGGTAGCGGAACACGCCCATGCGGCTGCGCTCCGCCGCCGCGAGCGCCGCGGCGCGGCCGCGCGTCTCGCGCCAGCCGGGGAGGTATTTGCGGAGATAGCGCCGCATGACGCGCATGAACGTCGGGCCGGGGACGCGCAGGAGATGCATCCCGTCCATCTCCGCGAGCACGTCGGGGAGCGCCGCGTCCTGCCCCGCGTACCGCCGCAAATTGTAAGCGGCGACGGGGCCGCAGGCGTTGACGCTCGCGGGGATCGTGCGGTAGACGTAGGCGGAGAGCGCGTCCTGATTTCTGACGTAGCCGTCCGCCGTCCACGCCCACGCCTCCGGCACGGCGGGAACGTCCTGACGCGGCGCGGCGAAGCGGCGCGCCAGCCGCCACACGGCGAACGCGAGCAGCCACGCGCCGCCGAGGATCGCGGCGTACCACAGCGCGCTCGCCCAGAGCGGCTGCTCGTAGACGTGCAGGAAGGGATACGGCCCGTAGAGCGTCCCCGCGGCGTTGAGCGCCGTCGCGACGGCGGCGTAGAGCAGCGTCGGCGCGAGCGCCCAGAGCGTCACGCGCTTGTCCGGCAGCGAGACGCGGTCAACGAACACGAACGACGCCAGCCCCAGCAGCGGGCAGAGCGTGTGGTGGTAGAGCATCGCGCCGTCGGTCAGGGCGTAGGGCAGCCATTGGAACCCGCCCGCGAGCGGCACGAGGACGAAGACGACCACGAAGAACGTGACCGTCACCGTGCACACAGCGCAGTATTTGAGCAGCCGCGCCCAGCTCGGCACGAACAGCCCCCTGTTCAGCAGGATGCGCCCCTCGTACCACGCCTGCGCGGCGCAGGCGAGCAGCAGGAACACGTTGCTGCACAGCGTATAGAATTGGAACATCGACCAGCCGTACTCGGCGAAATGCAGCGCCGTGCCGGCCGCGCCGAGGCACACGATCGCGAGATCGAGGCAAAAAGCGAGCAGGATCATGGTTCAGTCCTCCAGCTCCCGCACGACGCGCTGCGTGCAGTCGATGAAGCGCCGGAGCGCCTCGGGCGCGCCTTCGAGCGAGCGCACCGCGACGCCCAGCTCGCGCGAGGCGGCGGGCTCGACGGGCAGCGTCAGCACGCGCTCCGCGCGGCCCTTGAGCGTCAGCTCCGTCATCATGCTCACGCCCAGCCCATGCTCCACCATGCTCACCACCGCCGCGTCGTCCACGACGGTCGGGCGGACGTTCGCGCGCACGCCCTCGCGGTCGAAGATGCGCAGGATGTCCTTGTCGAAGCCCTGCGCGGGCATGAGGAAGTCCTTGCCGTCGAACTCGTGCAGCGGGAACGCCGTCCGCCCGCCGACGGGGTAGTCCTTGGGCAGCACGGCGTACATCGCGTCGTCCTTGAGGTGTACCCAGTCGTAGCGCCCCTGCTCCTGACGGCTGACGAAGATGACGTCCATCTTCCCCTGCGAGAGCAGCGCGTACGGAGCGTCCACGTGATCCGCCATGCGGATGTCCACGTCCACGCTCGGGTTCTCGGCGCGGAACGTCTGGATGATGGCGGGCAGCCAGTGCATCGCGAGGCTCGCGTAGGCGGCGGTGTGGATCGTCCCGCCGCGCGCGGCGGAAAGCTGCTCGACCGCGTCGTTCAGCTCCGTGCCCGTGCGCAGGAACTCGCGCATCAGCGGGGCGAGCTGCTCGCCCCTGTCCGTCAGGCGCACGCCGCGGCGCCCGCGCTCGAGCAGCGCGAAGCCGACCTCCCGCTCCAGCGAGTTCATCATGTGCGTCAGCCCCGACTGCGTGTAGCCCAGCACCTCCGCCGCCGTGGTGAAGCTGCCGAGGTCCGCCGCCATCAGCAGCGCCTCCAGTTTTTTGCTCTCCATACGCCATACCCGTTCCATGAGAATTTGTCATGCGCACAAACGTCATCATAAGCGCATCCGCCCGGGTTGTCAAGGCGCGCGGCAGGAAAAAAGAGGCTTGCCGAAGGCAAGCCTCTTTTTCTGGCGGACAGGGTGGGATTCGAACCCACGGTACCCTTGCGGGTACACCTGATTTCGAGTCAGGGCCGTTATAACCACTTCGATACCTGTCCATCCCGCGCCGTTATTATGGCACAAGTCCGCCGCCGTTGCAAGTCTTTTTTCCGAGGCGCGGCAAGTCTTGACAACGCCGCCGCGGATACATATAATACTCAAATAGTCAAAATAGCACTCTTGTGCGTTCAAGAAAGGAAACCCGCCATGAAAAAAGAGTACAGGATGAGCGAAGCGCGCCATCAGGAGCTCAAAGACGAGCTGACCTACCTCAAGACCGTCCGCGAGAAGGAAGTCGCGGAGCTGATCAAGGAGGCGCGCGGCTTCGGCGACCTCTCGGAGAACAGCGAGTACGACGAGGCGAAAAACGAGCAGGGCAAGCTCTACTCCCGCATCGCGGAGATCGAGGACATCCTGCTCCACGCCGTCGTCCTCGCGGACAGCGAGGAGCACGGCGGCGGCGGCGCGACCATCGGCTGCCGCGTCACCGTCGCGGAGGTCAAAAACGGCAAGGCTGGCAAACCGCTGCCGGAGTACAAGCTCGTCGGCTCGCAGGAGGCCGACCCGATGAACCGCGCCGTCAGCGAGGATTCGCCGTTCGGGCACGCGCTCATGGGCGCGAAGAAGGGCGACGAGATCGTCGTCGAAGCGCCGGTGGGCGAGCTGCGCTACAAGGTCGTCAAAATCGAGAGATAACGAGGGAAGCAACATGGCAGAAGAGAAGAACACCGCGGCGCAGGAGCAGGACGTTTCCGAGATCCTGAAGGTGCGCCGCGAAAAGCTCAAGGCATTGCAGGACGCGGGGCGCGACCCGTTCGCCGTCACGCGCTTCGCCGTGACGCATCACGCGCAGGAGATCCGCGACGATTTCGACGCGCTCGAGGGCAAGAGCGTCTCCGTCGCGGGGCGGCTCATGTCCAAGCGCGGCATGGGCAAGGTCAGCTTCTGCGACCTGCAGGACAAGAGCGGGCGCATCCAGCTCTACGCCCGCCGCGACGAGATGGACGAGGCGGCGTACGACGAGTTCAAAAAGTACGACATCGGCGACGTCGTCGGCGTCGTGGGCGAGGCGTTCCGCACCCAGCGCGGCGAGATGAGCGTGCGCTGCAAGGAGATCACGCTGCTCTCGAAGTCGCTCCAGCCGCTGCCGGAGAAGTTCCACGGCTTGCAGGACAAGGAGATCCGCTATCGCCAGCGTTACGTCGATCTGATCGTCAATCCCGAGAGCAAGCGGAATTTCGAGATACGCAGCAAGTTCGTGTCGTACCTGCGCCGGTATCTGGACGGTCTCGGCTTCATGGAGGTCGAGACGCCGGTCTTGAGCCCCATCGCGGGCGGCGCGAACGCGCGTCCGTTCATCACGCACCACAACGCGCTGGACATCGATATGTATATGCGCATCGCGACCGAGCTGCACCTCAAGCGCCTAATCGTCGGCGGCATGGAGCGCGTGTACGAGGTCGGGCGCATCTTCCGCAACGAGGGCATGGACACCAAGCACAACCCCGAGTTCACGACCTGCGAGCTGTATCAGGCGTACACCGACCTCGGCGGCATGATGGACATTCTCGAGCACATCCTCTCCGGCGCGGCGCGCGAGATACTTGGGCAGTACAAGGTGACGTGGCTCGGCAATGAGGTCGATCTGACGCCGCCGTTCCGCCGCCTGACGATGGCGGACGCGGTCAAGGAGTACGCGGGCGTCGATTTCATGGCGTGCGAGGGCGACGCCGAGGCGGGCGTGGCGCTGGCAAAGCAGGCGGGCGTGGACATGGACGGCGTGGACAAGACCTGGGGCAACGCGCTGTACGAGACGTTCGACCAGAAGGTCGAGGAAAAGCTCGTTCAGCCGACGTTCATCACGATGTACCCCGTGGAGGTCTCGCCGCTTGCCAAGCGCAGTCCGAGCGACCGCTATCTGACCGAGCGGTACGAGCTGTTCATCTGCGGCTGCGAGATGGGCAACGCGTTCAGCGAGCTGAACGACCCCATCGACCAGTACGAGCGCTTCAAGGCGCAGGCACAAAAGCGCGCCAACGGCGACGAGGAGGCGGACATGATGGACGAGGACTTCGTCCTCGCGCTGGATTACGGTATGCCGCCGACGGGCGGACTGG
>JAFSZQ010000067.1 GCA_017458885.1 Oscillospiraceae bacterium | reverse complement strand
GCATCCACTGCGAGCATCTGCGCCTGCGCGACCATGAGCCGGCGGAGCTGGCGTTCTACTCCCGCGCCACCACCGATATCGAGTACGCCTTCCCGTTCACCGACTGGGGCGAGCTGTGGGGCATCGCCGACCGCACGGACTACGACCTCGGGCGCCATCAGGAGGCGAGCGGCAAGGACCTGACCTACTTCGACCCCGAGACGAACGAGCACTACGTCCCCTACGTCATCGAGCCGAGCCTCGGCTGCGACCGCGTGGCGCTGGCGTTCCTCTGCGACGCCTATGACGAGGAGGTCGTCGGGCAGGACAAGAACGGCAAGGACGACGTGCGCACGGTGCTGCACCTGCACCCGTATCTCGCGCCGTACAAGGCGGCGATCCTGCCGCTGTCCAAGAAGGAGGTGCTCGCCAAGCCTGCGATGGAGCTGTATCAGGAGCTTTCCAAGGACTTCATGGTGGACTACGACGAGACGGGCAGCATCGGCAAGCGGTACCGCCGCGCCGACGAGATCGGCACGCCGTACTGCATCACGGTCGACTTCGAGACCGTCGGCGACGAGAACACCCCCGCCGACCACTGCGTCACGATCCGCGAGCGCGACACGATGAAGCAGATCCGCCTCCCCATCGCCGAGGTCAGGCAGTACCTCGCCGAGCGCGTGAGGTTTTGAGCGAAAAAAAGCAAGCAGCCAAACGGCTGCTTGCTTTTTTATTGCGCTTCCATGCCGTGTATCTCGCGCCAGTACTCCGCGCTGCGGTAGTTCTGGTAGAATTCCAGCACGTCCTCGGGCAGCTCCTCCTTGGAGAGGAACTTGCCGTCCACCAGGAAGCGTCCCTTCCAGTGGAACAGCGGGGAGACCGCGCGCATATCGCGGGCGAGCTGCATGAACGCGGGGCCGTCCCAGCCGCAGCAGTCGAACAGCTCCTCCATCAGCAGGCACGGGGCGATGTCGCCGCCGTCGCCGACGAAGTCTTTGCCCAGCGTCTCCTTCGCCGCGCGGTTCGCCCAGATGAAGTACGGCGTCTCGTAGGTGTTGCGGAAGCCCTCCTCCGTGTCCAGCGCGAGGTTCACGCCGATCTCCGCGTAGACCGACTTGTTGTTCCCGAGCCAGGGCTTGTGGTCGCCGAACATCACGACCACCACGGGCTTATCCAGCTCGTCCAGCTCCTCGGTGAAGCGGCGCACCTCCGCGATCGTGTTTTCGATGTTGTAGAGGTAGTGGCTCAAAATGCCGCAGGTCTCCGCCGACCAGCCGGTGTTCTCCGGCAGCACGGCGGCGCCGTCGAACAGCGACGGGCTGTAGGGCCCGTGGTTCTGGAAGGTCACGGAGAAGGAGAACAGCGGCGCGTCCGCCGCGGTGCGGCTTGCCACCTCGTCGTAGAGGTAATCGAACAGGATGCCGTCGGAGCGGTAGATCGCGACCTTCGGATCGACCAGCTTGTCGAAGCCGGTATCGGAGAACAGGCTCTCGTCGAAGCCGAGGTGCTGGTTGATGCTCTCGCGCTCGTAGAACCAACTGTAGCCCGGGTGGCGGAAGACCGTGTCGTAGCCCTGCGCGGTGAAGTAGCGCACATAGGTGTCCACGGGGGCGGTGAAGGTGTTGTGGTAGGCGTAGCCCGTGAGGAAGCCCCACTCGGTGTCCACCGTGCCGCCGGCGAAGATGTTGGTGATCAGGTCGCCGCTGACGCTGCGCGACTCCAGCTCGTGCAGCGGCTCGTAGATGGCGGCGACGTTCGCCTGCCGCGCGAGCGAGGGGAAGTCCGTCAGGTCGCAGAACGCCTCGAGCATGACGCCGACGACCTGCACCTTCTCGTCCTCGGGGATGTCCGCGTCCTCGTACTGCGAGAGGAGCTGTATGGCGGCGCGGAAGCTGTAGTTTTCGGGGAAGGTCGGCAGCGCGTCCGCGACGCTGCGCAGGAACGAGAACCAGAACCCGTGGGAGACGTAGGTCTCCGCGTCGATCTGTCCGTCCTGCGTCTCGGGGACGTTGGGAAAGTAGACGACGGCGCTGTCGCAGATGTTCGCGCAGAGCAGCAGCATCAGCGTCAGGCTCACGAGAACGCCGCGCGCGCGCAGCGTTTTGCCGCGCAGGCGCTCCGGCAGGCAGAAGACGCACAGCAGCAGCCGCAGCAGAACGCCGCAGGCGAGCAGGAACACGAGCAGCGAGAGGTCGACGTGGTACTGCCCCACGATCCCGCCGGCGGTGCGGAAGAGCCGCAGGTCGGAGGCGAAGAGCGGGTCGCCGCGAAGCTGGATCTTATAGTAGTTCACCAGCGCCAGCCCAAAGGTCGGCACGGCGGAGACGAGGTACGCCGCCCACGCGCGCCCGAAGAGGAACCAGCCCAGCATCGCCAGCAGCACGGGCGGCAGGACGTTGAGCAGCACCAGCGAGGGGCGCGCGAAGTAGCCGCCCAGCACCGCCGCGGGGTCGAGCGACGCGCAGGAGAAGGCGGACAGCCACAGCGCGACCAGCCCGTTCGCCGCGGAAAACGCGGCGAGGCACAGCGCCGGCGCGTTCCGGCGCAGCCGGCTGCTTTTCTGCGCGCTTGCGTCCGAAGCGCCCGAAAGAGAGTTTTTCATACGCATTCTCATGTCCTTTTCAGCTTGCGGATATCCTCGCCGAAGAACGGCAGGACGCGGAATTCGCCCTCGATGCGCGAGCGGATCGCCGCGCCGTAGCGCGCGCCCAGCTCGTCGGGGCTGAGGTTGGTGGAAACGATGGTCTTGCGGCCCGTCATCAGCCGCGTGTTCACGATCTGGTACAGCGCGCTCTGCACGAAGGCGGTGGTCATCTCCGTGCCGAGGTCGTCGACGATGAGCAGGTCGCACTTGAGGTAGCGCGCCACGTCGTCCTCCGCCTCGCCTTCCTCGTCGTCGCGGCGGAACTTCTGCGCCTCGAAGCGCGCGAAGACGTGCGCCGCCGTGTCGTAGACCACGGAGAAGCCGGCGTCGCTGACGACGCGGGCGATGCTCGCCGAGAGGAACGTCTTGCCCAGCCCGGGGTCGCCGGAGAGCAGCAGGTTCCCGCTTTTCGCGGAGAACTCGTAGGCGTAGTCGCGGCAGGCGTCGAAGTTCTTCTCCATCCGCTGATACGGCGACATATCCTGCTCGAAGTCGGGGACCTTGGAGTAGTAGTCGAACGAAAACGTCTCAAAGCTCTGCCCGCCGAGGTCGAGCAGGCGCGAGAGCTCCGCGTTCTGCTCGCGCGCGTAGTACCCGCGCAGGCACGCGCACATCTCGCCGCCCTGCCAGCCCGTGTCGCCGCACTTGGCGCAGTTCGGCTTCGGCTCCAGAAAGTCGGGGGGATAGCCCAGCGCGTGCAGCAGCTCGCCGCGCTCGCGCTGGAGCGCGAGGTTCTCCTCCTTCAGCGCCTCGATGGCGCTTCTGGGGTCGGCGCCGCGGCGCAGCCCCGAGGCGATGATCTTCGCCATCGTGTGCGAAAGCTCGCGGTCGATCTCCTCCAGACGCGGTTCCTTTGCATAGCATTCCCGCTGCCGCGCGGAAAACAACTCGGCGCGCCGCTGCTTGTCCTCGTCGTAGCGCGCCGCCGCCCGACGCAGGAGCTTGCCGTCGTAGCCCATGCCGTGTCTCCTCCGTTCAAGCGTAATCCTTCATCCACGCGTTCTTGCCGCCGCCCTTGCGCGGCGGCGCGGCGCGGGGCGCGGCGTTTTCCGAAAGCGCCTCGTCCGGCGCGTGCAGCCCCTTTTCGTGCCAGCGTTTGAGGATGCCGTTGCAGTACGCCCACTTCAGCTCGTGGCACTTGAGCATCGTCTTGTCGTAAGCGAGGGCGACCGTCTCCGGCGGAAAGCCCCAGTCCGCCCATTGGGAGAGGTACCGCTCCTCGCCCGGCGACGGCGCGCGGCTCCCCAGCCCCAGCGCCGCCATGTATTCGCCAAAGCGAGCACGCTTCTCGCGCTCGCGGCGGAGATAGGCGTCCGCCGCCGCGTGGGAGAACAGCTCCATCTGCGCCCAGGCGTAGCCCTCTTTTTCCACGTCGCGCATCGTCGGCGGCTTGTCCGCGCCGAAACGCTCCGCCTTGCGCTCGGCGCAGTGGTTCACGAGCAGCAAGATCACGTCCGCCGGAAGCCCCAGATAGTCGTACAGCCCCAGCAGCCGCCGCACCGACGGCTCGCTCAACCGCCCGAGCTTGCGCTCGACCTCGCGCAGCACGGCGGCGAAGGACGCGTCGCTCTCGAGCTTGTCCATCACGTCGGCGCGGCTGTACTCGGGCAGCGCGGTCTCCGGCGGCGGGAGCTTTTGCGCCCGCGCGGACGTGCGAAGCAGCCCCATGGAGAGCAGCGCGCGCGCCGCGGCGTCGAGCCGGGCCGCGTCCCAGCCCAGCTCCGCGCGCAGCGCGTCCGGCTCCGCCGCGCCGCGCTCCGCCAGACAGAGGTACAGCAGCGCCGCGTCGCCCTGCCGCGCCGCGACGAGGCGGCGCGCCGCGACGGAAAGGTCTTCCCGCGCCAGTTGCAGCGCATTCTCCGCCACGCGCCCGCCCCCTTTCGATCTTCAACTACATTATTCTACAATAAAAATCTCGGTTCGTAAACAGGAAATTTTGCAAGAGACGGGAACGGAATTGTCAAGAGATTTTTGCAGCCGAAGAAATCTCTTTTCAATTTCCTCAAATTGTGGTATCATAAAGAACCGGCAAATTTTTGGCGAGAAGGAGTGAAAGCCGTTATGGAAAATCGCGTGACCGTCAGCATCTGCGGCGAGGAGTATACGCTCGTCGCGGAGGAGGCTCCGTCCTATATGCAGAAGATCGGGAGCTATGTGGACGAAAAGCTCGGCGAGCTGATCTCCGGCGCAAAGGTCAGCCGCAGCGACGCCGCCGTGCTCGCCGCCATCAACATCGCCGACGAGCTGTTCAAGGAGCGCGAGGCGAGCGAGACCCTGCGCGCCCAGCTCAAGGAGTACAGCGACGAGGCATCCCGCGCCCGCGCCGAGACGTCCGAACTGAAGCGCGAGATCTTCAAGATGCAAAACAAACGGTAATAAACAGGGGAAATATTACAAAATGTATCATGTTGTGCTTGCCTCCGCGTCCCCGCGGCGGCAGGAATTGCTGCGCCGCGTCGGGCTGACGGCGTTCGATGTGGTCGCTCCCCACGCGGACGAGACGTATCCCGCGGGGCTGTCGCCGGAGGCGACCGTCGCCCACATCGCCCGCGCCAAAGCGGAGGCGGCGCGCGCGCTCACCGCGCCGGAGGACGTGGTCGTCACCGCCGACACGATGGTGTTTCTCGGCGGCGAGCGGCTCGGCAAGCCGCGCGACGAGGCGGACGCGCTGCGGATGCTCGCCGCGCTCTCCGGCAGGCGGCACACGGTCTGCACCGGCGTGACGGTGCGGCGGGGCGACAAGCTAAAGTGCTTTACAGCGTCCACGGACGTGTACTTCCGCGAGCTTACGGAGCGGGAGCGGCGCGCCTACGTCGCGAGCGGCGAGCCGATGGACAAGGCGGGCGCCTACGGCATACAGGGCTTGGGCGCGCTGCTGGTGGAGCGCATCGACGGCGACTTTTTCAACGTGATGGGGATGCCGCTGCTGCCGCTCGCGCGGGCGCTGGAGGAGTTTGGGGTGACGCTGCTGTAACGGCGGCGGAAAGGGAGCCGATGAAGGAATTTTTCGCAAGGCACGGCGTTCGCATCCTCGTCGCCGCGGCGCTGGTCGCGGTGGCGCTCAGCGCGCTGTCCTACGTTTCCGAGACCTCGTCGTTCCTGCACGACGCGGCGGGCGTCGTGACCGCGCCGTTCCGCGCGGCGGCGGAGCGCGTCGGGCGCTGGTTTGAGGACAAGCGCCATTATTATGAAGACTACAACGACCTGCTCGCGGAAAACGCCGCGCTGCGCGAGGAGGTGGCGGAGCTGCGCGCGAACGCGCAGCAGGCCGACCGCGACCGCGAGGAGAACGCGCTGCTGCGCGAGCTGCTCGACCTGCGCGAGCAGCGGCGCGACTTCGTGTTCGAGTCCGCGATGGTGCTCGAGCGGAGCACGAGCAACTGGGCGCGGACGCTGACGCTCAACCGCGGAACGGCGCACGGCGTCGCGGTGAACAACGCCGTCGTCAGCGGCGAGGGCTACCTCGTCGGCGTGGTGACGGCGGCGGGCGCGAACTGGTGCACGGTGCAGACCGTGACCGACACGGACACCGAGTTCGGCGCGCGGCTGTTCCGCACGGGCGACGTGATGATCGCCGAGGGCGACTTCACGCTCATGGGCGAGGACCGGCTCAAGGCGACCTATCTCCCCGAGGACACGACGCTGCTGGTCGGCGACTACATCGTGACCTCGGGGCTTGGCGGCGCGTACCCGTCCGACCTCGTCATCGGCAAGGTCGAGAGCGTCCGCGTGGACGACGACGGGCTTGCCCAGTATGCGGTGCTCGCGCCGATGCTGGACTTCGACACGCTGAAGGAAGTGTTCGTCATCAAGGCGTTTGAGATTGTGGAGTGACCGATGCTCACGAGACGGGAACAGATCATCAAATGGAGCGTCTATGGCGCGGCGGTGCTGGCGCTGACGCTCCTCTTTGAGCTGACGCTGCGCGACGTGACGCTCCTCGGCGCGGGGCTGTTTCTCCCGCCGCTGGTCGTGGGCGTCATGGCGTCGCTGGAGGGCGCGCGCGCCGGCGCGATCTTCGCGATCGCCTACGGCGCGCTGTGCGACCTGACGACCGCGGGGGCGTTCCCCTGCGTCTACACGCTCGCGTTCACGCTCGCGGCGATCCTCTGCGCCGCGCTTGCGCAGAGCCTTTTGCAGCAGGGCGCGCTGTGCTCGCTCGCGGCGTCGGCGCTGACGTTCCTCGTGCTCGACGCGCTCCAGATGCTCGCGCTCGCGCTCGCCCACCGCGCGGCGTTCGGCGCGATGCTCTCCCTCACGGCGCGCGAGACGCTGGTCTCGTGCCCGATGCTCGCGGCGGTGCATCCGGTGCTGTCCCACCTGCACCGCCGCTTTACCCTGTGAAGAAAGGAGACCGCCCATGGACGAGAACAAACGGGCAAGACGCCGCCTGACCGTCCTGTGCGGTCTTTTCATGCTGTGCCTCGCGGTCTACTGCGTCACGATGTTCGACGCGCAGATCGTCCACGGCGAGGAGTACCGCGCGCGCGCGACGCGCACGAACACCAGCGTCGAGACCATCGAGGCGTCCCGCGGCGTCATCACCGACCGCAACGGCAAGGTGCTCGTCTCGAACCGCGCGGTCTACACGCTGACCTTCGACCCCGCGCTCGTCGAGAGCGACGCGCTCAACGGCGAGCTGCTGCGCCTGCTCGCGCTCCTGCGCGAACAGGGCGTGGACTGGTTCGACGAGCTGCCGCTCTCCCGCGCGCGCCCCTATGCCTACGACGACACGGTCAACCGCGCCGGTATGCTGCTGAAGTACGCCGTGAGCAAAAAGTGGATCGAGGAGGGCGCGGACGCGGAGACGCTGCGCGCCCAGATCCCGCCGCGCGAGCTGTTCGACCGGCTCTGCGCGGAGTTCGGCGCGGACGCGGCGCTCGGCGCGGTCGAGCAGCGCGACCTCGTGGGGCTGCGCTACTCCCTCGCCACGGCGAAGCTCGACGGGGACGGCTCGTTCCTCTTCGCCTCCGGCGTGGACGTGGCGCTCATCTCGCGGCTCAAGGACGGTGATTTCGCCGGCGTGCGCGTCGGCACGTCGAGCGTGCGCGAGTACCGCACCGACGCGGCGGCGCATATCCTCGGGCGCGTCGGCAAGATCCAGAACTGGGACGAGTACAAGGACAAGGGCTATGCGTGGAACGACCTTGTGGGCATCGACGGCGCGGAGTACGCCTTCGAGGAGTACCTGCGCGGCACGGACGGGCGGCGCGACGTGATGACCAACGCCGAGGGCAAGGTCATCTCCGAGCTGAACGCCGTCGAGCCCGACCCGGGCGACAACGTGGCGCTGACGCTCGACATCGACCTGCAGGAGCAGGTCGAGCGCATCCTCGCCGAGAGCGCCGACGCCATGACCGCCGCGGACGGCGAGATGCGCGGCGCGGCGGCGGCGGTCGTGCAGGTCGGCACCGGCGAGGTGCTCGCGCTCGCGTCCTACCCCACCTACTCGCTCAAGACCTTCAACCGGGACTACGCCGCGCTGCGCGACGACCCCGCGCGCCCGATGTACAACCGCGCCACCATGGGGACGTACGCCCCCGGCTCGACGTTCAAGCCCGCCGTCGCGGTCGCGGCGCTCGAGAGCGGCGCCATCACGCCGCAGACCAAGATCCGCGACCTCGGCGCGTACCGCTACTACGACATGGTCTACAACTGCTGGATCTACTCGTCCACGGGCGGCACGCACGGGCTGATCAACGTGACGGACGCGATCACCGTGTCGTGCAACTACTTCTTCTATGAGGTCGGCAGACAGCTCGGCATCACCGCCATCGACCGCTACGCCGCCGCCTTCGGCTTGGGCGAGCCCACGGGTATTGAGATACCCGAGAGCGTCGGCACGATGACGTCGCCGGATTATGTAAACTCGCTGAAGAACCAGACCTGGACGAACGGCCTGACGCTGCAAGCCGCCATCGGGCAGGCGTACGACCTGTTCACGCCGCTGCAGCTCGCGAACTACATCGCGACGCTCGCCGACGGCGGCACGCGGTACAACGCGCATCTGCTCAAGGACGTGAGCACCTACGACAACGCGGAGGTGACCCACGCCTACGACGAGCCGCCCGCGGCGACGGTGGAGATCGGCGGGGAGAATCTCAAGGCGGTGCTCGCGGGGATGCGCAAGCTGGTCACGGACGGCAGCGTGCGCAGCGCGTTCAGCCGCTGCGTGGTGGACGCCGCCGCCAAGACGGGCACGGCGCAGACCGGCGGCAAGGGCACGACGAGCAACGGCGTGTTCGTGGCGTTCGCACCCTACGACGACCCGCAGATCGCGCTGGCGCTGGTGATCGAAAAGGGCGGCAGCGGCGGCGCGCTGGCGAACGCCGCGGTGGACATCCTCAACGCATACTTCACGGCGGCGGAGCCCGACGTCGTGGGGGAAAACACGCTGGTGCGGTAAACGACGGAGGCGCCCATGTATTTTGATTCGAGAAGCGAAGACTGCAAAGCGCCCTACGGCGCGGTGCCGTGCGGCACGAAGGTCGCCGTCAGCCTCTATGCGGAGGCGGACGAGGCGGTGACGCGCGCCGTGCTCGTCGCGCACGCGGAGTTCGCCGACGCCTGGACGGAGACCGAGCTGTTCGCCGTGGACGTCGGCGGGCGCAGAGCGTTCCGCGGCGTCTACGCCGCGCCGGACGAGGGCGAGCTGGTCTGGTATCATTTCCGCCTCGACTGGGCGGACGGCGGGCAGAGCTGTTTCGGGAAAAACGGGCTGTGCGCCGAGGACGCGGCGCAGCCGTGGCAGCTCACCGTCTACGACGGCGCGAGCGAGACGCCGCGCTGGTTCGGCGACGGCGTCAGCTACCAGATCTTCCCCGACCGCTTCCGCCGCGCCGTGAAGCGCGGCGTATCGGGCATGGTCGGCGGGCGCAGGCTGCACGGGCGCTGGGACGAGCCGGTGGACTACCGCCCCGACGAGCGCGGCGAGATCACCTGCTCCGACTTCTTCGGCGGCGACCTCGCGGGCATCGCGGAGAAGCTGGACTATCTGCGCTCCCTCGGCGTGACGACGCTCTACCTCAACCCCATTTTCGAGGCGGCGAGCAACCACCGCTACGACACCGCGGACTACCGCAAGATCGACCCGCTGCTCGGCGACGAGGACGACTTTCGCGCGCTGTGCGCGCAGGCGGCGGCGCGCGGCATCCGCGTCATCCTCGACGGCGTGTTCAACCACACCGGCGCGAACAGCGTCTACTTCAACGCGCGCGGGTTCTACCCCGCCGTCGGCGCGGCGCAGAGCGAGGCGTCGCCCTACGCGCGGTGGTACCACTTCTCGCGCTTTCCCGACGAGTACGACGCATGGTGGGGCGTCAAGACGCTGCCCGCCGTCAACGAGAGCGAGCCGTCGTACGTCGATTTCATCATCGAGGGCGCGGACAGCGTCGTGCGGCACTGGCTGCGCGCGGGCGCGTCGGGCTGGCGGCTCGACGTCGCGGACGAGCTGCCCGGCGCGTTCATCGAGCGCATCCGCCGCGTGATCGCGGAGGAGAAGCCCGACGCCTACCTGCTCGGCGAGGTCTGGGAGGACGGCTCGAACAAGATCGCCTACTCCACGCGGCGCAAGTACCTGCTCGGCGCGCAGACGCACGGGCTGATGAATTACCCGTTCCGAAGCGCGCTGCTCGGCTACCTGCTGGAGCAGAACGCCGCGCTCTTCCGCGACGCGATGGAGACCCTCCGCGAGAACTATCCCCCCGCGGCGTTCTACGGCGCGATGAACTTTCTCTCCACCCACGACACGCCGCGCATCCTGACCCTGCTCGGCTATTCACGCGACTATCCGCAGACGCGCGACGCGCGCGCAAAAACCGCGCTGGACGCCGAGGAGCTGCGCCTCGCGCTGCGCCGCCTGCGCCTCGCGGCGCTGGTGATGTACGCCTTCCCCGGCTCCCCCACCGTCTACTACGGCGACGAGGCGGGCGCGCAGGGCTTCGAGGACCCGTTCAACCGCGCGACCTATCCGTGGGGCGCGGAGGATCGGCGGCTGGTGGCGTATTTTCAGCGTCTCGGCGCGCTGCGCGGCGCGCGGAAGTCGCTCCGGCGCGGGAGCGTCGAGTACCTGTGCGCGGACGGCGCGGTGCTCTCGTTCCGCCGCGCATATGAGGGCGAGGTGAGCGTCGCGGTCTGCAACGCGGGCGCGGCGCGCGCGGACGCGGCGCTGCGGGGGCAGGGCGCGGCGCGCGACGCGCTGACGGGGCGGCGGTTCGCCGCGGAGAACGGCGCGCTGCGGCTGGAGCTCGCGCCGTACGAGGGGATGCTGCTGACGGAATGTTTCACGTGAAACAATGGGGAGGTTCCTGACACCATTTCTTCTCTTTCCCT
>JAFSZQ010000066.1 GCA_017458885.1 Oscillospiraceae bacterium | reverse complement strand
TTCGGCGACAGTGCGGCGGACTTCACGCTGCGGCGGCTGCTGAACGGCGCCCGCGTCGCCGACATGACGCTGGACGCCGCCTCGCGCACGCTCGCGCTGGAGCGGGAGGCGGCGGAGGCGTTCCCGCCCGCCGCGATCGCCGCGGCGGAGGCGCTGCTCGCGGAGCGTTACGAGCTGAACGCGGCGCGGCTCACCGTCCGCGCCGCGCCGCAGAAGCAGGCGGCGAAGCCGTCCAAGCCCAAGACGCGCCGCATCATGGGCGGCGAGATCAAGGGCAAGGTCACGCCGATGCGCGACCTGACCGCGACGATGGGGAAAGTCGTCGTCGAGGGCAAGGTGTTCCGCTTCGACTGCCGCGAGACGCGCCGCCCCGGGATGTGGGTCGTGATCGTCGAGCTGACGGACTACACCGGCTCGGTCATCGTGCGCCGCAACATGACCGAGCGCGAGACGCGGCCGCTGCAGGAGAAGATCGCGCCCGGGATGTGGCTGCGCGTCGGCGGCACGATGGAGCTGACCTACGACGGCAAGGACGTGCAGCTCAACCCGCGCGACATCTGCGAGGTCAAGCACGAGGGCCGCATGGACGACGCGTCGGAGAAGCGCGTGGAGCTGCATCTGCATACGAAAATGTCCAACATGGACGCGCTGACCGACGCGAAGAGCGTCGTGAAGCTCGCCGCTTCGTGGGGGATGCCCGCCGTTGCCATCACCGACCACGGCGTCGCGCAGGCGTTCCCCGACGCTTGGCACGCGGCGGGCGATAAAGTAAAAATACTTTACGGATGTGAGGGCTATTTCGTCAACGACCTCGACGACCGCGTCGCCGTCCACGGCGAACAGGACGGCGACTTCCACGGCGAGATCGTCTGTTTCGACATCGAGACCACGGGGCTGAACGTCGCGCACGAGGCGATCACGGAGATCGGCGCGGTGCTGCTGCGCGACGGCGAGATCGTCGATACCTTTCAGACCTTCGTCGATCCCGAGCGCCGCCTGACGCCGGAGATCGTGGGGCTGACGGGCATCACGGACGCGATGCTCGCCGGTGCGCCGAAGCTGCCGGACGCCCTGCGCGCGTTCCTCGCCTTCGCGGGCGGCCGCGTGCTCGCGGCGCACAACGCGGAGTTCGACGTCAGCTTTATCCGCGCGGGCTGCAAGAAGTGCAATATCCCGTTCGAGCCGACCTACCTCGATTCGCTGATCTTCGCCCAAAACCTGCTGCCGGATCTGAAGAACCACAAGCTCGACACGGTGGCGGAGGCGCTGCGGCTGCCCGCGTTCCACCACCACCGCGCGAGCGACGACGCCGTTCCCGTGGCGCAGATGCTCGCAAAATTCTTCCCGATGCTCGAAGCGCGCGGCGTGACGCGCCTGCAAGCCGTCAACGCCGAGATGCGCAAGCTCCGTCCCGCGAGCGCGCTCTCCAAAAAGCGCCGCCCCAACCACATCATCCTGCTCGCGCAGAACAAGACGGGCTTAAAACACCTCTACCAGCTCATTTCGCTCTCGAACCTCAAATACTTCAACCGCTATCCGCTCATCCCGAAGAGCGAGCTGCTCGCGCACCGCGAGGGGCTGATCGTCGGCTCCGCCTGCGAGGCGGGCGAGCTGTTCCGCGCCGTGCTCGACCACAAGGATTGGGACGAGCTCAAGCGCATCGCGTCGTTCTACGACTATCTGGAGATCCAGCCCATCTGCAACAACCGCTTCCTCGTCCGCGAGGGCAAAGCGCGGGACGACAGGGAATTGCAGGACTACAACCGCACGATCGTCCGCCTCGGCGAGGAGCTGGGGAAGCCCGTCTGCGCCACGGGCGACGTGCATTTTCAGGAGCCGGAGGACGAGGAGTACCGCCACATCCTGCTCGCGGCGAAAAAGTTTCCCGACGCGAACGCGCCGCTGCCGCTCTACTTCCGCACGACGGGGGAGATGCTCCGCGAGTTCGCCTATTTGGGCGAGGAAAAAGCCTACGAGGTCGTCGTGACCAACACGCGCGCCATCGCGGACAGGGTGGAAAAATTTGACCTCTTGCCCAAAAAGCTGTTCCCGCCGCGGCTCGCGAACTCGAAGGAGGAGCTCAACGAGCTGGTGTGGAGCAAGGCGCACGCGCTCTACGGCGAAGTGCTGCCAAAGCTGATCGAAGACCGCCTGAACGTCGAGCTCGGCGGCATCCTCGGCAAGTACGACGTGGTGTACATGAGCGCGCAGAAGCTTGTGCGGCGCTCGCTCGAGAGCGGCTATCTCGTCGGCTCGCGCGGGAGCGTGGGCTCCTCGCTCGTCGCGTACATGGCGGGCATCACCGAGGTCAACTCGCTCCCGCCGCACTACCGCTGCCCCAAGTGCAAAAACGCCGAGTTCGTCACCGACGGCAGCTACGGCTGCGGCGCGGATATGCCGGACAAGGCCTGCCCCAAGTGCGGGGAGAAATACGTCAAGGACGGCTTCGACATCCCGTTCGAGACCTTCCTCGGCTACGGCGGCGGCAAGGTGCCGGATATCGACCTCAACTTCTCCGGCGAGTATCAGGCGCGGGCGCATCGCCACGCCATCGAGATGTTCGGCGAGACGCAGGTCTTTCGCGCGGGCACCATCGGCACGCTTGCGGACAAGACCGCCTACGGCATGGTCAGAAAATATCTGGAGGAGAACGACCGCGTCGTGAGCGCGGCGGAGATCGACCGTCTGACCGCGGGCTGCGTCGGCGTGCGCCAAACGACGGGACAGCACCCGGGCGGGCTGGTCGTCGTGCCGGACGACATGGAGGTGGAGGATTTCTGCCCCGTGCAGCACCCCGCGGACGACGCCGGGAGCAATATCATTACGACGCATTTTGAGTATCACTGCATGGAGGACAACCTCTTAAAGCTCGATATGCTCGGGCACGACGATCCCACGATGATCAAAATGCTCGGCGACCTCACGGGCGTGGACGCGCGCACGGTGCCGCTCGACGACCCCGAGACCATGAGCCTGTTCACCAGCTCCCGCGTACTGGGCTTTGAGAACGACGAGGTCATCGGCGAGACGGGCGCGGTGGCGATCCCCGAATTCAACACGCGCTTCACGCGCCAGATGCTCGTGGACACCCAGCCCAAGGACTTCAACACGCTGCTGCGGCTCTCGGGCTTCTCGCACGGCACGGACGTGTGGCTCGGCAACGCGAAAGACCTGATTCTGAACGGCACGGCGGGCGTTTTGGAGACCGTCGGCTGCCGCGACGACATCATGCTCTACCTCATCTCCAAGGGGTTGGACCCGAAGATGAGCTTTCAGATCATGGAGGCGGTCCGCAAGGGCAAGGTCAAAAAGAGCGGCTTTGGCGACGGCTGGGAGCAGGCGATGCACGACCACGACGTGCCGCAGTGGTATATCGACTCGCTCGCGAAGATCGGCTACCTGTTCCCGAAGGCGCACGCGGTGGCGTATGTGATGATGGCGTTCCGCATCGCGTGGTACAAGGTGCACGAGCCGCTGGCGTTCTACGCGACGTATTTCACCGTCCGCGCCAAGGCGTTCGACGCGCAGGAGTGCTGCTTCCCGAACGCGGAGGAGGGCGCGGCAAAGACCAAGCGCCGCATCCGCGAGCTGGAGGATAAGATCGCCAAGAAGGACGCAACGCCGGTGGAGGAAGGCCTGATGAAGACGCTTGAGGTCTGCTACGAGTTCTACCTGCGCGGCTTCCACTTCGACAACCTCGACATTTTCCGTTCCGACGCGACCAAGTTCCTCATCACCGAGGGCGGCTTGCTGCCGCCGCTGACGAGCGTGCGCGGCCTCGGCGACGCTGCGGCGCAGGACACGGCGGAAAAGCGCAGGGGCAAGGAGTTCATCTCCATCGAGGAGTTCGCCCAGACCTGCAACAAGCTCTCCACGACGCACATCGAGCAGCTCCGCGCGCTCGGCGCGTTCGCGGGCATGAGCGAGACGAGCCAGATCTCGCTGTTCGGATGAGACGGCTCGCGACGTTCTGCTTTGCGTTCGCCGCGGGCGTGTTCGCGGCGCAGTATCTGCTGCCCGCGCGGCTGCTGCTCTACGCGGCGGCGGGCTGCGCCGTGCTCGGCGCGCTGTGGGCGCTGTCGCTGCGCGGGAACGCGCGCGAGC
>JAFSZQ010000065.1 GCA_017458885.1 Oscillospiraceae bacterium | reverse complement strand
GGCATATTCGCCGCCTTCGCCTTGGCAATGACGGTGGCGAGGCGGGAGTTGTTGTTCGGGTCGCCGCTGCCGCCCTGCTTGACGGCGACGATGATCTCCTTGGCGATCTTGGTGAACGCCGCGCTGCGCTTCGCGTCCGCCGCGCCCTTGGTCTTTTGGATGTTGTGCCACTTGGAATGTCCGGACATGGTATCTTCTCCTTACTTCATGTAATACTGGATCACGCTCTCGGTGTGAGAGGTCGAGCGCACAAGCTCCAGACTTGGGAACTTGTCCGCGAGATACGCGCGGAGCGCGTCGCAAACGGGGTCTTCCGTCTCGAAATGCCCCGCGTCGATCAGGTTGACGCCGCGCGCGTCCAGAAAATCGTGGTACTTGACGTCGGCGGTCACGAACGTGTCGCAGCCCAGCGCGAGCGCGCAGGGCAGGTACTCCGCGCACGCGCCGCCGCCGACGGCGACCTTGCGGACGGGCCGCCCGCCGTCGCGGTAGCGCAAGCCCTTACAGCCAAGAGATTGTACCACATCCGATAGGAACTCTTCAAGACTTTTTTCGCGTTTCAGCGTCCCGACGCGCCCGATGCGCTCCTCGGTGAGCGGGAAAACGCCCTCCAAGCCGAGCCTTTGCGCCAGCACGTCGTTCACGCCGCCGTCCGCCGCGTCGAGGTTCGTGTGCATACAAACCGCGGCGACGTCGCAGCGGACGAGCTTGCGGAGCAGGCTCCCCTGCCCGCCGTCCTCCACGACGCTCTGCATCTCATGCCAATGGCTGTTCAGCACCGGATGGTGCGCAACGATCAGCTCCGCGCCGCGCGCCGCCGCCTCGTCTGCGACCCAGTCGGTCACGTCCAGCGCGACCAGGATGCGTTTGACCTCCCGCGCGCCGTCGCCGACGAGCAGCCCCACGTTGTCCCAATCCGCCGCCAGCGCGCGCGGCGCCCAGTCGTAGAGCGCGCGCTCAATGTCCCGTACCGTTGGCATCCTCCCACTCCTTTACGCATTCTTTCAGCGCCGCCGCGTCCGCTTCCAGCGCGGCGAGCTGCGCGCTGTCAAGGTCTTTTGCCTGACGAAGCCCCGCCGCCGCGCGCTCCAGCTTTTTCACGCGCGCGAGCGCGTATTCCCGATACAGCGGGTCGTGCAGCAGCCCGACGCCGCACCACGCCTCCGCGTTCGTCAGCGGCGCGGAGGCTCCCGCCGTGACGGTGAGGACGGCGTAGACCGTGCCGCGGTCGCGCACGAGGCGTTCGGCCGCGATGCGAAAACCGTGTCCCGTCAGCCAGCGCCGCAGCAGTTCCGCCTTCGTCATCGGCTGGAGCAGCAGCGTCACGCCGCGCCAGTCCCACGCGGCGGCGTCCAGGATCGAGACGATGGTCTCTCCGCCCATGCCGGCGATCACGACCGTGTCCGCCTCCGCGCGTAAAATGCCGTCCAGCCCCGCGCAGAGGCGGAAGTCCATCCGCTCCGCGACGCCGTATTTCGCCGCCGTCCGCTTTGCGCGCGCGAGCGGCGCGGCGTTGATATCGGACGCGATGGCGCACGCGACGCGCCCGCTTTGCAGCAGGTACGCGGGCAGATACCCGTGGTCGGTGCCCACGTCCGCGATGCGCGCGCCCTCCGGCACGCGATCCGCGATGCATTGCAGGCGCGGCGTGAGGCGAAGCAAGGCGCATACGTCGTCCGTATGCGCCTTGCCCCATTCGTCATTCGTCGGCTTTGGCATCGTCGAAGTCGCGGTTGGCTTCCTCGTTGACGATGGCAAGCAGCTTGTCCATCTGCTCGTCGCTCAACCCGTGCACCATGCACGCCTCTTCGACCGTCTCGCCGCGGCTGGACGGGCATCCGAGGCAGTGCATACCGATGGAAAAGAAGATCGGCGCCGTCTGCGGCGCAATGTCGAGAATATCGCCGATCACGGTATCCTTTTTGATCTCTACCATGAAAAATACCTCCTTTTTGCGGTTCTGCAAGCTATAGTGTACCTCATACCGCGCCGTTTTTCAATAGCAATCGTCGGAAAAAGGCGCGCAAAAAAAAAGAGACCCGCCGCTCCGGCGGGTCTCTTTTTACGGACATCTTACTGCTCGGCGCGCATCTTCGCGAAGCAGTCGCTGCAATAAACCGGACGGTCGGTCTTCGGCTCGAACGGGACGCGGGCCTCGCCGCCGCAGTTGGCGCACACCGCCGTGAAGTACTCGCGCGGACCGCGCGCGGCGTTCTTGCGCGCGTCACGGCACGCCTTGCAGCGCTGCGGCTCGTTCTGGAAGCCGCGCTCCGCGTAGAACTCCTGCTCGCCGGCGGTGAACACGAACTCGTTGCCGCATTCCTTGCAGACCAATGTCTTGTCTTCGTACATGATTTTGCCCTCTCTTTGATTTTCAAATGATATATGCGTTCAGCCTTTGCTGATCTCGCCTGATTCAAGCAGCCGCGCGGTCTTGCGGCGGACGCGCTGCACGGCGTTGTCCACGGATTTGAACGGTTTGCCGACGAGCTTCGCGATCTCCTGACAGGTCAGACCGTCCAGATAGTATCCCAATATCTTCGCCTCAAACTCGGACAACTGCTTCGTGACGCGCTCCAATACGCTCCGCACATAATCCCGATCCGCGATCAGCAGCTCGGGATCGGCGGAAACCGCATCGAAAACGCTTGCGGCGTAAAAATCGCTGTCAAAGAAAGGGTGATCCAATGAAACGGACTCGTTGAGCGGCGCGTTCTTGCCGCGCGCCGCCGCGCGTAAGGCGGAAAAAAGCCGGTTGCGGATACAGACCTCCGCAAAGGTACGGAAGGACGCAGGAGCGTCGGCGCGGTATTCGCGGATGGCGCGGATCAGCCCGAACATACCCTCCTGGATCAGATCCTCCCCGTCGCCGCCCGCGAGGAACAGCGGACGGGCGCAGGCGCGCACCATCGCGTAATAGCGGGTCACGAGCGCCGCCTCCGCCATGCCGTCGCCCTGCGCGGCGCGAAGGCAGAGCTGCTCGTCCGTCAGCGCGTCGTCGTACATCGTCTCATTCTTCTGTACCATAATGCATTATACCTATCGCAAGGTCGTTTTGTCAAGCAAAAGCGGAAAATTTTTTTACAAACTCAACTGTTCGCCGCCGTCGGACACGCCCGCGGGAACGGACAGCCCCAGATGCTCGTACGCCTTGCGCGTGACGCAGCGCCCGCGCGGCGTGCGCGTGAGGAAGCCGAGCTGCATCAGATACGGCTCGTACACGTCCTCGAGCGTGACTGCCTCCTCCCCGATGGTCGCCGCCAGCGTCTCCAGACCCACGGGGCCGCCGCCGTAGTTCTCGACGATCGCGCGCAGCATCCGACGGTCGATGGGGTCGAGCCCCAGATGGTCGATCTCCAGCGCGCGCAGCGCCTCGTCCGCCGCCGCGCGGGTGATGACGCCGTCCGCCTTGACCTCGGCAAAGTCGCGCACGCGGCGGAGCATCCGGTTCGCGATGCGCGGCGTGCCGCGCGAACGCTTCGCGATCTCCATCGCGCCCTCGGGCACGATCTCCACGCCGAGGATGGACGCTGAGCGCGTCACGATCCGCCCCAGCTCCT
>JAFSZQ010000064.1 GCA_017458885.1 Oscillospiraceae bacterium | reverse complement strand
CGTACTCCGCGACCTCGTGCATCTCCTGCGTGCGGATCTGCACCTCGAACGGGATGCCGCTCTTGCCGATGACCGTCGTGTGCAGCGACTGGTACATATTCGGCTTGGGCGTGCCGATATAGTCCTTGAAGCGCCCCAGAACGGGGCGGTAGAGGTCGTGGATGATGCCCAGCACGTTGTAGCAGTCCGCCACCGTGTCCACGATGACGCGGAACGCGAACAGGTCGAGCACCTCGTCCATCGTCTTGGACTGGGCGTACATCTTGCGGTAGATGGAGTACGGGTGCTTCATGCGCCCGTAGACGCGGTGGTAGGGGATGTGCATCTCGCGCAGCCGGTCCTCGATCTGCTTCGTGACGCGCGCGAGGAAGGCGTCGTACTCCTCGCGCTTGCTCTCCAGCGAGCGCTCGATCTCGCCGTATGCCACGGGGTCGAGGTATTTGAGCGACGTGTCCTCCAGCTCCCACTTCATGCGCTGCATCCCGAGGCGGTGCGCGATGGGGGCGTATATCTCCATCGTCTCCAGCGACTTCTGGCGCTGCTTTTCCTTGGACTGGTACTCCATCGTGCGCATATTGTGCGTGCGGTCGGCGATCTTGATGAGGATGACGCGGATGTCCTTCGCCATCGCCATGAGCATCTTGCGCAGGTTCTCCATCTGCTCCTCTTCCTTGGTGGTGTAGACCACGCGGGTGAGCTTGGAGACGCCCTCGACCAGATTCGCGATCGTGGGCGAGAACTCGCGGGCGATGTCCCCGTAGGTCGCGTCGGTGTCCTCGATGCAGTCGTGCAGCAGCGCCGCGGAGATGGATTCGGAGTCGAGGTGCAGCTCGTCCGCCACGATCTGCGCGACGGCGATGGGATGCGTGACGTAGGGCGAGCCGTCCTTGCGCTTCTGCGCGCCGTGGTGTTCCACGGCGTAACGGTACGCCCTGTCGATCATCGCGAAGTCCGCGCCCGGGTTGTAGCTGCGGATGGTCTCGACCAGATGGTCGTACTGTTCCGGTACGGTCATGCCCTCGTCACCTCCTTTACTGTAAGATCCCGCGTAAGCGAATGATGTATGGGCAGTCCGCCAGCTCGACCCTTTTCCCGCCCGCGGTGAGCCGGAGCGTCAGCTCGTCGCCGGAGCGTTCGAGCGTCAGCAGCCCGCGTTCGGCGAACACGTCGAGGCACACGCCCGCGCGCAAAAAGCTGTCCGCGCCGCCCAGCTCCGCGGCGAGGCGGCGGAGGAGCGGCAGCTCGGCGTCCGTCAGGACGCCGAGCGCCGCGTCGCGCTCCAAAGCGCGCCATGTGCGCGTGAACTGTTCCCGCGAGGGCAGCAGCCGCGCCGCGTCGCGGGGCGTCAGCGCGCCGCCGGAGAGCAGCGTCTCCCGCAGGGCGAGCAGCTCCGCTTCGCGCGCGCTGGGCGCGCGGGCGGGGCGCAGGTCGAGCAGTTGGAGCTGTACGCTCCGGCTGCCGCGGAACTCGTTGACCTGTAAGTAGAACGCGGCGTCCACGCGGCTTCCGGCGGAGACGCCCGCCTCGTCCGCGCCGACGGAGAAGAAGATGCCCTCGAACGACGTATGCCCCTTTTGCAGCCGCACCTTCAGGTGGCGGTTCTGACCCACGCCCTGCGCCGACTCCAGCAGCGCGCCGCGCAGACAGAACACGGGGCGGTCGTTGCCCGCGCCGAACGGCTCCAGCTCGCCGAGGCACTCGACCTCGTCGAGCGTGACGAGCGCGGGGCGCGTCAGCTCCGCGTCGATGCGCAGCGACGAGACCGGCGCGTCCCGCCCCGTGTGCTCGCGGACGTACTGGTTCATCCGCTTGCGGAACGCGGGGATGTTCGCCTCCTCGATGGTGAAGCCCGCGGCGAGCTCGTGCCCGCCGAAGCCGAGCAGCAGGTCGGAGCAGGCGTCCAGCGCGCCGAACAGGTTGAACCCGCCGTAGCTGCGGCACGAGCCCTTGCCCACGCCGTCCTGCAGGTGGATCATGAAGCTGGGACAGGAGTATTTTTCGGACAGGCGCGAGGCGACGATGCCCACCACGCCCTGATGCCAGTCGCTGCCCGCGAGCACGAGCGCGTGCTTCTCCTCCGGCGGGAGCAGCTCGAGCTGCTCGACCGCCTTGGCGTAGATCTCCTGCTCCACCGCCTGCCGCTCGCGGTTGAGGTCGCAAAGCTCCTTCGCCATGCGCTCCGCCTCCCGCTCGTCCTCCGTGAGCAGCAGCTCGGCGGCGAGCGCGGCGCGGCCCATGCGCCCCGCCGCGTTGATGCGCGGCGCGAGCACAAAGCCGATCTGGATCGACGAGACGGGCTTGTCCGCGAGCCCCGCCTCGCGCAGCAGCGCGTGCAGCCCGATGAAATCGCTGTGCCCGATGGACGCGAGCCCCATGTTGACGATGGCGCGGTTCTCGCCCTCCATGCGCATCACGTCGGCGATGGTGCCGATGGCGGCAAGCGTGCAGTAGCGCGCGAACAGCGCGCCCTCGCGGTCGTCGCCGCCGAGCGCCAGCACCAGCTTGAGCGCCACGCCCACGCCCGCGAGGTGCTTGAACGGGTAGCCGCAGTCCGGCCGATGCGGGTCGACGACCGCGACGGCGGCGGGCAGCACGTCCTTGCACTCGTGATGGTCGGTGACGACCACGTCCACGCCGAGCGTGCGCGCGAACGCCGTCTCCTCGACGCCGGTGATGCCGCAGTCCACGGTGACGATGAGCCTGACGCCCTGCTCCGCGAGGACGCGGATCGCCTCGCAGCTCAGGCCGTAGCCCTCGTCGAAGCGCCCGGGGATGTGGATGACGACGTCGCCCCCGCGCGAGCGGAGGTAGTCGCCGAGCAGGCACGCGGCGGTGATGCCGTCCACGTCGTAATCGCCGAACACGGCGAGCTTCTCGCCGTCTGTCAGCGCGCGTTGTATCCGCGCCACCGCCTTGTCCATGTCCCGCATCAGGAACGGCGAGTGGGACAGCGTCCGCTCGCGTTCGAGCGCGACGGCGGCGTCCTCTGCGGTCTCGACGCCGCGGGAGACGAGCACGGCGGAGACGAGATACGGGTAGCCCGCGTCCATCAGCGCCGCGATCTTCTCCTCCGCCGGAGCGGGGATGTTCCACTGTTCGTACTTCAAGAAAAGCTCCTTCCGCCGGAGCGACGATCCGACATCTACTATTATTTCAAGATAACAGTATAGCAAAAACCGCCGCAAAGGACAAGAGCGAATTTCCCGCGCGCCGGACGCACAAGGCGGGCCTCCGTCCGGAAGCCCGCCTTGTGGGGATGCGTTGCTTTATTGTATCTCGATGCGCCGCGCGCCGGACACCGTCTGCTGCTTCTTGGGCAGCGTCAGCTTCAGCACGCCGTCGGCGTACTCCGCCGTCATCCCGCTCTCCTCGATGCCGCTGACGTCGAAGGAGCGGCGGTAGCTGCCGTAGCTGCGCTCGCAGCGGAGGTAGCTGCCCTCCTTGTCCTTCTCCTCGTGGTCGCTGTGGCGCTCGGCGCTGATGGTCATCGTGTCGCCGTCGAGGTCGATGTGGATGTCCTCCTTCTTGAAGCCCGGAAGATCGGCTTCGAGCAGGAAGCTGTCGCCCTTGTCCTGGACGTCGGTGCGGAACGCCGCAAGCGCGCCCGCGCCGCGCCCGCCCCAGAAGCCGTCGCCGAAAAAGGCGCGCTCCAGGGTCTCCATCTCGCGGAACGGGTCGTAGGCGCTCACGCGGTTGTTCCTGCGGTCAAACGGTCTCAATTCAAACATGGTAAAAACCTCCTTTGTCCTGTAAGCCGCCCTTGGGAATTTTTCCTTCGGACGAGTATGAGTATACCCGCGCACTGTGAACAAACATACGTCTTTTTGTGAACAGACCGTGAATTTTAGCACTCGGAACAAAAGAGTGCTAAAATGATTTTCCTGTGGCAAACGGGAAAAGAATTTGGTATACTGTCGAGAGAACGAACGAAAGGGTTGGAACGCATGAAACGAAGCATCGCGCTTTTGCTGCTCCTCACGCTGCTGCTGGGGCTGCTCGCCGGCTGCGGCGGCGGGCGGGAGCAGCCCGCGGAACCCGCTCCGCCGGTCGAGACGGAGACGCCGCCGGAGCCGGAAACCGAGCCCGAACCCGGGGAGCCGGTCTCCGCCGACCCCTACGACGCGGTGCGGAACTACTGGCAGCCGGAGCAGCTCACGCAGGCGTGGGGGCCGGAGCAGACCGTGGAGCACCTGTTCTTCCACCCCGTCATCGCCTATCCGCGCTATGCCTTCCACGAGAGCGGCGCGACGCAGGCGCAGCGTTACGGGCTGGACGACTGGATGTGCACGGTGGATGAGTACAATAAGATATTGCAGAGCGTCTACGAGCGGGGCTACATCCTCGTGCGCATGGAGGACGTTTGGAGCGAGTACACCACGGACGCGGGCGAGCAGCGGATGCGGCGCAACACGCTCATGCTGCCCGAGGGCAAAAAGCCGCTCATCCTCTCGTTCGACGACGTGAACTACTACCCCTATATGCTCGAGGAGGGGTTCACGTCGAAGCTCGTCGTCGGGGACGACGGCGAGATCTGGGCGGCGTGCACCGACCCCTATACCGGCGAGGCGTTTCTGACCAAGGAGCTGGACGCGACGCCGATCCTCGACACGTTCGTGTACGAGCACCCCGACTTTTCCCTCAACGGCGCGAAGGCGATCTTCTCGCTCACGGGCTACTGCGGCATCCTCGGCTACCGCACGCAGGACGACCGCGACATCGCGAAGGACAGCTCCGACCGAAGCGCGTTCGAGCAATACCGCGCCGCGGAGATCGAGGCGGTGAGGCCCGTGATACAGCGGCTCAAGGAGACGGGCTGGACGTTCGGCAGCCACACCTGGGGGCACATCCGCCTCGCGGACAAGCCGCTCCAGACCATCGTCAACGACACCGAGCGATGGGCGGACGAGGTCGGCTCGCTGGTCGGGGAGACGCAGATATTGTTCTATCCCCACGGCGGGCGCCCCGACGGCGACGACTGGAAGCAGACCGGCGAGCGGTTCCGCTACTTGCAGAGCCAGGGCTTCCGCGTGTTCGCGAGCGTCGGTACCAGCTCGTTCAGCCACATCAAGGAGGACATCAGCGCCGTCATCTGCGACCGCCTGCACCCCGACGGGACGACGCTGCGCTACGCGCGGGAGAAGTACCTGCAATTCTACGACGCGAAGGATATCATGGATGTGGACGTGCGCCCCAAGGACGAGACGCACACGGTAAACTGGTAAAGGAGGCAGTTTTTTCATGGCAACGGAAAAAGAGCTGATCGAAAAAGCCGTCGCGATGCTGGATCAGTCCTATTCGCCCTACTCGCATTTCCCCGTCGGCGCGGCGCTCGAGTGCGACGACGGCGCGGTCTACACCGGCTGCAACATCGAGAACGCGAGCTACGGGCTGACGATCTGCGCGGAGCGCACGGCGGCGTTCAAGGCGGTCAGCGAGGGACATCGCCGCTTCCGCCGCATCGTCATCGCGGGGCGCTGCGAGGACTACTGCTGGCCCTGCGGCGCGTGCCGCCAGGTGCTCAATGAGTTCGGCGGCGGCGAGCTGGAGGTCATCTGCCTCAACGGAAACGGCGAGGCGGCGCGCACGACGCTCCGCGAGCTGCTTCCGCATCCGGTGGACGCGGTGTGGCTGGGAACGTAAAAAAAGCAGCCCGTGCGGGCTGCTTTTTTTACGCCAATGTCATCCGCCACGCCAGCGCAAGCTGCGCCAGCAGGATCGCGGGCAGCCCATAGCGGAAGTACCAATGCCGCGTCTTGTGGCGGAACGCGCGCATCCCGCACAGCGCGCCGAGGCTGCCGCCGAGCAGCGCGAACAGGAACAGCGTCCGCTCCGGCACGCGCCACTCGCCGCGCTGCGCGCGGCGCTTGTCCGCGCCGAACAGCACGAACGCCGCGAGATTGACCGCGGCGAGATACGCCGCCGCGAGAGGACTGTCAAACGGCATGATGAACGCTCCTTGCACCGATTTTTCCCCATTTTACCGCGCGGCGGGCGAAAAATCAACTTGACAAACCGCCCGCCGCCGTGTATGCTTCTAATAGTTGAATAATTGCTCAACTATTTCAACAAGGAGGCGGCAACAATGGTAACCGCGGAATTTTGCGAAAACGAGGTCATCCACGAGGACGCGGTCTCCGGCGTGCGCGCAAAAATGACGGACGCGGAGGAGTACGCGCGGTTGGCTGAACTTTTACGCCTGTTCGGAGACCCCACACGGGTCAAGCTGCTGCACGCGCTGGAGCTGCGGGAGCTGTGCGTCTGCGACCTCGCGGCGCTGCTCGGCGTAACGAAGTCGGCGGTGTCGCATCAGCTCAAGGCGCTGCGGCTGGCAGACCTCGTCAAGTTCCGCCGCGAGGGGCAGGTCGTGTACTACTCCCTCGCCGACGAGCACGTGCGCCTCATTCTGGAAATGGGCTTTGAGCACATCCGCGAGTAAGGGGGGCTGCTTTGTGAACCAAGAGCAAAAACAGGCGCGCACGCGCATTTTCGCGGCGCTCGCGCTGTACGCGGCGGCGTTCGCCGCCGACCGGCTGCTGCCGGGGCTGCCCGCCGCGGCGCGCTTGGCGCTGTACCTCGCGCCGTACCTCGTCGTCGGCTGGGAGGTCTTATGCGAGGCATGGGAGAACCTGCGCCACGGCGAGCCGTTCGACGAGTGCTTCTTGATGACGCTCGCGACCGTCGCGGCGTTCGCCATCGGCGAGTACCCCGAGGCGACGGCGGTGATGCTGCTCTACCAGATCGGCGAGCTGTTCCAGGACGTCGCCGTGGATCGCGCGCGCGGCTCCGTCGGCGAGCTGATGCGCATCGCGCCGGAGTTCGCGAACCTCGAGACGGACGGCGGCGTGGAGCGCGTCGCGCCCGAGGACGTGCCCGTCGGCGCGGTCATCGTCGTCAAGGCGGGCGAGCGCGTGCCGCTCGACAGCGTGGTGCTTGCGGGCGAGAGCTTCCTCGACGCCTCCGCGCTGACCGGCGAGGCGGCGCCCCGCCGCGTGGCGGAGGGCGACGAGGTCTACAGCGGCTGCGTCAACGGCGAGGGCGTTTTACGCGCGCGGGTGACGAAGCCGTACCAGGAATCCACGGTCGCGCGCATCCTTGACCTCGTGGAGCACGCGAGCGAGAAAAAGGCGCGGATGGAGCGGTTCATCACCCGCTTCGCCCGCGTCTACACGCCCGCCGTGACGATCGCGGCGGCGCTGCTCGCGTTCGTGCCGCCGCTGCTGCTCGGCGAGCCGCCGGGCGGCTGGGTGCGCCGCGCCTGCGTGTTCCTCATCGTCTCCTGCCCCTGCGCGCTGGTGATCTCGGTGCCGCTGGGCTTCTTCGGCGGCGTCGGCGCGGCGTCGCGCGTCGGCGTGCTGGTCAAGGGCGGGAACTACCTCGAAGCCCTCGCGGACTGCGGCACGATGGTCTTTGACAAGACGGGCACGCTCACGCGCGGCGCGTTCGAGGTCACGAAGCTGCTGCCCGCGGACGGCGTGAGCGAGGCGGAGCTGCTCGCCGCCGCCGCGCGCGCGGAAGCGGCGTCGAACCACCCTATCGCGAAGTGCGTCCTCGCCGCCTGCGGCGGGGCGCCGGACACGTCCGGCGTCTCGGATGCGAGCGAGACCGCGGGCTGCGGCGTCCGCGCCGTCTGGGACGGGGCGGAGGTGCTCGCGGGCGGCGCGCGGCTGATGGAGCGCCACGCGATCCCCTACGCGCCCTGCGCGGAGGCGGGCACGGTGGTCTACGTCGCGCACGGCGGGCGGTATCTCGGCTGTCTCGTCGTTGCCGACGCGCCCAAGGACGGCGCGGCGGAGGCGCTGCGCGCGCTCAAGGCGTCGGGCGTCCGCCGCACGGTGCTGCTGACCGGCGACCGCGCGGAGGCGGCAAACGCGGTCGCAAAGCAGCTTGGCATCGACGACGTGCGCGCAGAGCTGCTGCCCGCGGACAAGGTCGCGCGGCTGGAGGAGCTTTTGGAGAACGGCGCGGGCAAGGTCGCGTTCGTCGGCGACGGCGTGACCGACGCGCCGGCGCTCATGCGCGCGGACGTCGGCGTCGCGATGGGCTCGCTCGGCTCCGACGCCGCCATCGAGGCGGCGGACGTGGTGCTGATGGACGACGACCTCGGCAAGCTCGCCGCCGCGGTGCGCATCGGAAAGAAGACGATGCGCATCGTGCGCGAGAACGTGACGTTCGCGCTGCTCGTCAAGCTCGCCATTTTGCTGCTCGGCGCGCTGGGGTGGGCGACGATGTGGCTCGCCGTGTTCGGCGACGTGGGCGTGACCGTGCTGGCGGTGCTCAATTCGCTGCGCTGTCTGCGTCCCGACGGGCGATGAAGCGGCGAAGCCGCAACGATAGAAAAAAGCGACGTGTGAAAACACGTCGCTTTTTTTCATGGCACCCGCGAGGGGATTCGAACCTCCGACCTACCGCTTAGGAGGCGGTCGCTCTATCCTGCTGAGCTACGCGGGCGTATGCGCGTCGCGGGAACAGTTTACCGCGGCGCGCGGTAGAATGTCAATGCAAGATTCACTCCAGCGGCTTCATCGTCGGGAACAGGATCACATCGCGGATCGAGTCCGTGCCGCAGAGCATCATCGCGCAGCGGTCGATGCCGAAGCCCAGTCCGCCCGTCGGCGGCATACCGTACTCCAGCGCGAGGACGAAGTCCTCGTCCATCATGTCCGCCTCCTCGTCGCCGTTCGCGCGCTTTTGCGCCTGCGCCTTGAATCGCTCGTACTGGTCGATGGGGTCGTTCAGCTCGCTGAACGCGTTGCCCATCTCGCAGCCGCAGACGAACAGCTCATACCGCTCGGTCAAGCAGCGGTCGGTCGGAGAGCGCTTCGCGAGCGGGGAGACCTCGACGGGGTACATCGTGATGAACGTCGGCTGGACGAGCTGCTCCTCGACCTTCTGGTCGAAGGTCTCGTAGAGCGCGTTGCCCCACGGCTTGTCCACGCCGTCCATATCCACGCCCACGCTCTTTGCCAGGGCCACGGCGGCGTCGGCGTCGCCCTCGCAGGCCATGAAGGCGGCGCCGGTGACGTCCTTCACCGCGTCGGCCATGGTG
>JAFSZQ010000063.1 GCA_017458885.1 Oscillospiraceae bacterium | reverse complement strand
TTGAGCTGGCGGGTAAAGTTCTCGATGTTCTTCTTCGTGACGATGGCGGGGTGGATGTGGTTCTTGATGGCGAAATTCTCCGTCGGCAGGCCGAAGGCGTCAAAGCCGATGGGGAACAGGACGTTGTAACCCTCCATGCGCTTTTTGCGCGTCACCACGTCCATCGCCGTGAACGGGCGCGGATGCCCGACGTGCAGCCCCGCCGCCGAGGGGTACGGGAACTCGATCAGCCCGTAGAACTTGGGGCGGCTGTCGCCGGTCACGGCGGCGTAGGGCTTTGTTTTCTCCCAGTTGTCCTGCCATTTCTTTTCGATGGCGGCAAAATCGTATTTCATGCGTCCAAAACTCCTTTATCCCTGCGTCAATACGCCCGTGAGGTCGAGCTCTTTTCCGTCCGCCCACAGGTGCTCGAGCGAGTAGAATTCGCGCGCCTCGGCGTTGAAGACGTGCACGGCGATGCAGCCGTAGTCCAGCAGCACCCACGTCCCGCCGCGATGCCCCTCGCGGTGGAGCGGCTCCTCGCCCACGGCGGTCAGCTCCTTCTCCACCTCGTCGCACAGCGCGTTGATCTGCGTGTTTGAGCCGCCGGTGCAGATGACGAAGTAGTTCGCCAGCGTCGTGAGCTGCTCGATCTCCAGCACCTTGACGTCCCTGCCCTTCTTCGCGTCGAGCGCCTTTGCGGCGAGCAGCGCCAGTTCCTTCGGTTTCAGCATAAACGATGTCCTTTCTTATTCCTCGCCGACGATCACCGTCGGCGTCGTGTTTTCGTCAGGCGCCTCCGCAGGCTCTTCCGTGACAGGCTCCGTCGGCGGCTCCGTGTCCGGTTCGCCGTCGGGCGGCTCTTCCCCGTCAGGCGGCTCGTCGCCGTCCCGCGGTTCTTCGTCCTCTTGCGGCTCCTCACTCTCTTGCGGCTCTTCGCCGTCCTGCAATCCCTCGTCCGTCGGCTCCTCCTCTTCCTCCTTCGGCGGCGGGAGCGCCGCCTGCGCGTCCGCGACGCGGCCCGTCGAGGAATACACGCTGCCATCGGCGTTGACGCCCATGATATCGAGGTTCGAGAGCGTCACGTTCGTGAGGTAGGGGTTGAAGTGCTCGTTGACGAGCTTGACCATCTCGCTGCCGTAGATCGTGACGTAGGACTGCATCCCGCGCGTCGAGCGGCTCCACGCGCTCGCGGCGTAGTTCCCGGGCGCGGTGACGGTGGCGAAGCCGTCCTCGCCCAGGCCCATCGCCTGCCGCGCGAACCAGAGCATATTGCCGAGCGTCAGGTCGCTTTCGACGTTCTTGTTGAAGATCTCGACGTAGCCGGTGATCTTCGTCCAGTTCTTGAGCTTGAGGCACTGCTTGAACATCGCCTTCAAAAACGCCTGCTGCGTCGCGACGCGGCCCGTGTCGTCGTAGCCGGTGATCCTGCCGTTCGCGCCGCGGTCGCTCTTGCGGAAGCGGACGAGCCCCATCGCCTGCTCGCCGTTCAGGGTCTGCACCCCGGGCTCGAGGTCGATGTTGAGGTTTTGGTACGGGTCGTGGTAATGCATGGCGATGGGCACGTCGAATTCGACGCCGCCGATCAGATCGACCACGTCCACGAACGCCTGCAGGTCGATGTTGACGTAGTAATCCGGCGTAAAGCCGATGAGCTTCGCGATCTGCGCGCGGAAGCCGTCCAGTCCCCGCGCGCCGTAGACGGAGTTGATCTTCTTGATGTCCCACGGCACGTTCACCATCGTGTCGCGCGGGATGCTCATGAGATCGAGCTTCTGATTTCCCACGTCGTAGCTCACGACCATGATCGTGTCGGTGTTCGTGCCCCCCTTGTCCGTGCCGAAGAGCAGGAAGGTGTAGCAGTTTTCCTTCCGCGCGCCGGAGAGCAGCGGCTGCACCGCGTTGCTGTCGTCGATCTCCTCCTCGCCCACGAGCTCGACCGTCTTGCCCGCGGACGACGGCTCGGGCGCGAGCTCCGGCGCGCGGATGCTGCCGAAAAAGCGGATCAGCAGCACCGCCGCCGCCGTCAGGAACACGACGATCAGCGCCGCGAGCCACCAGTTGGGGCCCGAGAAAAACGCCCGTATCTGCCCCCATGCCTCGCCGCTGTTCTCCTGGAACATACGGTCCGCCTGTTCATATCTGCGTTTCAGTTTTTCATTGAGTTCGCTCGACGCCATTTGTCTCTCCAAGCTGTTTTCTGATATACTCCCACGCCTCGCGCGTGTTGCGGTGGAGCGGGCTGCCGCGCTGCCGCAGCTCCTCGACGCTCATGCGCAGCCCCAGCTCCAAGCCCTTGTCCAAATCCTCGTACACCGCCGCGCGCAGGGCATCCACGCCGTCGAAGTCGCGGTTCGGCTCGATGTAGTCCGCGAGGTAGACGATCTTTTCCAAAAGCGTCATCCCCGCCCGCCCCGTCGTGTGCCAGCGGATTGCGTCGCAGACGTCCGGCGGCGCGCCGAACACCTCGCGCGCGACCGCCGCGCCGGTCTTGGCGTGCAGCAGCTTGGGCGCGGCGCGCTCCAGGTCGTCCAGCTCGATGCGGTACCGCTCGCACAGGGCAAGCTGCTCGCCCGGCTCGAGGCGCTTCGTGCAGTCGTGCAGCAGCGCCGCGAAGCGCGCCTTCTCCACGTCCGCGCCGTTGCGCTCCGCGAGCCGCGCCGCCTCCCGCTCCACGCCCAGAACGTGCGGCACGCGCTTTGCCTTGAGGTACGACAGCGCCACGGGGCGGAGCTGCTCTATCGTCAGACGCTTCAGATCGAGAGCCGTTCCGTACAGGCGCTCGCGCAGGATGTAGCCGTAGACCTGCGGCGCGAGGTACGCCGCGCCGTCGGGCAGCATGGCGCGGAGCTTCGTGGAGCTGACCGGCACGAGGTCGGGCAGCGCCATCGTCACGATGCGCGCGCTCGGGAAGCGCCCCGACAGGTACTCCCGCTGCACGGCGAACAGCTCCTCCGTGTCGCTCTCGCTGCGCCCGAAGGCGCAGATGCCGGCTTCGGCGAGGATCGCCTCCGGCTCGCGCCAGTTCTGGAACGTCAAAAACATATCCGTCCCCATCAGCAGCCAAAACTCCGCGTCGGGGTATTCTCCGCGCAATGCCCGCACGGTGTCGGCGGTGTAGCTTTTCCCGCCGCGCCGCAGCTCCATGCGCGAGACGCGGACGGGGACGCCCGTCTCCAGCGCCGCCTGCTGCGCCATATAGTCCGTCATCGCGGCGCGATGCTCCGCGGACGGCGAGAGGCTCGCAAGCTCCTTGTGCGGCGGGACGAGCGCCGGCATGAGCAGCAGCTCGTCGAGCGCGAGATACTTCGCCGCGGCGACGGCGGCGTGCAGATGCCCCAGATGCGGCGGGTCGAAGCTGCCGCCGTAAATGCCGATCCTCATACCTTCCTCTTCGCCTTCACGAGCACGATCCTGTCCCTCTTGTCCTTCCGCCGCGTCTCGCGGTAGAGCACGAACTTCGTGCCGATGACCTGCACCGGCTCGCTACGCGTGAGGCGGCAAAGCTCGTCGCACGCCTCGCGGGCGGTCAGATCGCAGTTCTCCAGCACGCGGCATTTGATCAGCTCCCGCGCCTCGAGCGCGTCGTCCGCCTGCTTGACGAGGTTGCCGCCGATGCCGTCCTTGCCGATGTGCACCACCGGCTCGAGACCGTTCGCCAGCGCGCGGAGCTGCGCGCGCTGCTTGCCTGTCAGTTCCATCTCACGCCTCCGCCTGCTTGCTCAAATAGTCCGCCAGCTTCTCCCGAAACGCGCGCAGCGCGTTGCCGCGGTGCGAGACCGCCGCCTTCTCCTCGCTCGTGAGCTGGGCGAAGGTCTTGCGCTTCTCCGTGAAGAAAAAGATGGGGTCGTAGCCGAACCCGCCCTCGCCGCGCGGCGCGAACGCGATCGTGCCGTGGCACGCGCCGCTCGCGGTCACATGGTCGCCGTTCGGGAACGCGCAGCAGATCGCGGTCTCAAAGTGCGCGCGGCGGTCGGTCTGCCCGACCATCGCCTCGAGCACGAGGCGGCAGCGCCCCGCGTCGTCCATGTCCTCGCCGCCGTAGCGCGCGGAGTACACGCCGGGCGCGCCGTTCATCGCGTCCACGCACAGTCCCGAGTCGTCCGCGATGGCGGGCAGCCCCGTCGCGCGCAGGACGGCGTCCGCCTTGAGCGCGGCGTTCTCCGCGAAGGTCGCGCCGGTCTCCTCGACGGCGACGCGCGCGCCGACGGCGTCCTCGGTGACGGTCTCGACGCCGAGCGCGGACAGGATGGCGGACAGCTCCGCTTGCTTTTTGGGGTTCTGGGTCGCGAGTACAAACGTCATATCGCTCCACGCTCCCTCAAATAAAGTTTCTCAAATACTCCTTCGCATCGAACGGCTCCAAGTCCTCGATGCCCTCGCCGAGCCCGACGTACTTCACCGGCACGCCCAGCTCCTGCGCGATGGCGACGCAGACGCCGCCCTTCGCCGTGCCGTCGAGCTTCGTGAGCACGATGCCCGTCAGCCCCGCGACCTCGCGGAACACCTTCGCCTGCTGCAGGCCGTTCTGCCCCGTCGTCGCGTCGAGCACGAGCAGCACCTCCTTCGCGGCGTCTGGCGTCTCGCGGTCGATGATGCGCTTGAGCTTGCCCAGCTCCGCCATCAGGTTCGCCTTGTTGTGCAGCCGCCCCGCCGTATCGACCAACACCACGTCCGCGCCGCGCGCCTTGGCGGCTTGCAGCGCGTCGAACAGCACCGCGCCCGGGTCGGCGCCCTCCTTCGAGCGCACGAGCTCGCAGCCCGCGCGCTCCGCCCAGATCGCGAGCTGATCCGCCGCCGCCGCGCG
>JAFSZQ010000062.1 GCA_017458885.1 Oscillospiraceae bacterium | reverse complement strand
TACTCCATCCAGTCGAGCAACCTGCCGATGATGGAGATCACGCTGCGCAAGGGCACCGCCGCCGCGCACTACGTCCTCGGCGGCCCGCAGGGCAACGACAACAACGCCTTCTCCCTCGGCACGGCGACGACGGAAATTTACGTCATGCACGGCGAGACCGCCGCGACCGCGATGTACGCGCGCCGTCTGGTGAAGGAGCAGAAGGCGGGCAACGACCTGCAGCCGACCATCGACAAGATGAACGCGCTCATTCAGGATTACAGCGACAAGTCCCGCCCGAAGTACTGCGCGAAGCTGGGCCTGTGCGACGAGATCGTGGACATGAACGATATGCGCCCGTACATCCAGGCGTTCGTCAACGCCTGCTACCAGAACCCCGTGAGCATCTGCCCGTTCCATCAGATGCTGCTCCCGCGCATCATCCGCGACTTCGACAACCTGTATCTGAACAAGTGATATGAGCGTCTACACCATGGGCATCGACGTCGGCTCCACCGCGTCAAAATGCGTCATTTTGAAGGACGGCGCCGAGATCGTCGGCAAGTCCCTCGTCGCCGTCGGCACCGGCACTTCGGGCCCGCAGCGCGCCATCGAGGGCGTGCTCGCGGACGCGAAGATGGAAAAGGAGCAGATGGATTTCATCCTCGCCACCGGCTACGGACGCAACTCGCTCGACGGGCTCGCCGATATGCAGATGTCGGAGCTCTCGTGCCACGCGCGCGGCGCGGCGTTCCTGTTCCCGAACGTCCGCACGGTCATCGACATCGGCGGGCAGGACGTGAAGGTCATCGAGATCGAGGACGGGATGATGAAGAATTTCGTCATGAACGACAAGTGCGCCGCCGGCACGGGGCGCTTCCTCGACGTGATGGCGCGCGTGCTGGAGGTCAACACCCGCGACCTCGGCGACCTCGGCGACCGCTCGACGAAGGAGATCGGCATCAGCTCGACCTGCACCGTGTTCGCCGAGAGCGAGGTCATCAGCCAGCTCGCGATGGGCACGGACAAGTGCGACATCATCGACGGCATCCACCGCTCCGTCGCGGCGCGCGTGGCGGGGCTCTGCCACCGCGTCGGCGTGCGGGACGAGGTCGTGATGACCGGCGGCGTCGCCCAGAACCACGGCATCGTGAGGGCGCTGGAAAAGCAGCTCGGGCACGAGATCCACACCAGCCCGCTGACACAGTACAACGGTGCGCTCGGCGCGGCATTGTTTGCATATCAGAAGGCATCCAAGTAAACCATCATCCCAAATAGGAGGAGAAACACTATGGCGAAAGAAGTAAGCCCCGGCGTACTCGCGCTGCGCAAGGTCGTGGACGACGTCTACGCCGACGCCCGCGAAGCCAAGGCGCAGGGCAAGCTCGTCGGCTGGTCCAGCTCCAAGTTCCCCTGCGAGCTGGCGGAGGCGTTCGACCTGAACGTCATGTACCCCGAGAACCAGGCCGCCGGCATCGCCGCCCAGCGCGACGGCGAGATCATGTGTCAGGCGGCGGAAGACCTCGGCTTCGACAACGACATCTGCGGCTACGCCCGCATCTCGCTCGCCTACGCGGCGGGCAAGCGCGCGAGCCGCAAGATCGACCTCGCCACCGGCGAGTTCGTCATCGACCCGTCGAGCGGCAAGCCGCTCAAGGACGAAAACGGCAACGTCGTCATCGACGAAACCACCGGCAAGCCCAAGAAAGACCCCAAGACCATGAAGCCCTACATCGTCATCGACGACATCCACGAGATCGAGGCGCTGCCCGAGGGCAGGGAGAAGGAGCTGCGCCTGAACGCCATCCAGCCCTACAAGCAGATGCGCATCCCGCAGCCGGACTTCGTCCTCTGCTGCAACAACATCTGCAACTGCATGACCAAGTGGTACGAGAACATCGCGCGGATGTGCAACATCCCTCTTATCATGATCGACGTGCCGTACAACAACACCGTCGAGGTCAACGACGACTACGTCGCCTACATCCGCTCGCAGTTCGACAACGCCATCAAGGATTTGGAGAAGCTGACGGGCAAGAAGTTCGACCAGAAGAAGTTCGAGGACGCCTGCAAGCACGCGAACCGCACCGCTCAGAACTGGCTCAAGGTCTGCGACTACCTGCAGTACAAGCCGGCGCCCATGAGCGGCTTCGACCTGTTCAACCACATGGCGGACGTCGTCACCGCCCGCGGCAAGAGCGCCGC
>JAFSZQ010000061.1 GCA_017458885.1 Oscillospiraceae bacterium | reverse complement strand
TGAGCCAGGATCAAACTCTCAATAAGATCGTATCTTAACGGCCGAAGCCGCTAAAATCGTTTACTGAGCTATTTGTCATAGCTTCACTTTGCCATGTCTCCATGGCGTTTTGCCCTCCCGCGGGTAATTGACTCAACCCCGCGGAAGCGCCTCTTTCTGGTGCTTGTCTGTTCTTCGTTGTTTAATTTACAAGGTACTCGCTCCTCCAATTGCGGAGCCTGTTTAGATTAACACCGCGCGTGCCTCTTGTCAAGTGTTATTTTTTGACTTTTTTCAGTTTGTTCAAAAACACAAAAGCCCGCCGCCCCAACACGCCTCCAACGAGCAAAAAGCACAGTCCGGCTTGTAAAACGCTCCGGCAGGTGTTATAATTTTATATTAGGTAAAAGCGATTGCGAGAAAGGGGCGTTTGGATGACCGCTCTTCACACGCTGCAGGCGTATATCGACGCGCTGCGCCGCGCGGGGCTGCTCGCCGCGTGCACCGTGGACGGCGCGCTCGCGCGGCAGACCATCGACTGCTTCAGCTACGACAACCGCGCGCTTTCCGGCACGGCGCTGTTCCTGTGCAAGGGCGCGCACTTCAAGGAGGAGTACCTGCGCGACGCGCTCGCGCGCGGCGCGGTCGCCTACGTCGCCGACCGCGCGTACGACGTGGACGCGCCGCGGCTCATCGTCCGCGACGTCCGCCACGCGCTGGTCGTGCTGGGGCGGCTTTTCTACAACAACGTGACGGACAGGCTCGTGACCGCCGCCGTCACCGGCACGAAGGGCAAGAGCACGACGGCGTACTACCTGCGCTACATCCTCAACGACTGGCTCACCGCGCAGGGCAAGCCCGAGTGCGCGCTGCTCTCGTCCATCGACGTCTACGACGGCGTGGCGCGTGAGGAGTCGCACATCACGACGCCGGAGGTTCTGGAGCTGTACCAACACTTCCAAAACGCCTATGACAGCGGCATCACGCACCTCGTCATGGAGGCGTCGAGCCAGGCGTTCAAGGTCGGGCGCGTGCGCGGCATGACGTTCGACGTGGGCGCGTTCCTCAACATCGGCGAGGATCACATCAGCCCCATCGAGCACCCCGATTTTGAGGACTATTTTGCCTCGAAATTAAAGATCTTCGACCAGTGCCGCGTCGGCTGCGTCAACACCGACGCGGAGCATCTTTTACGCGCGGTGGAGTACGCCAAGGGGCGCTGCGAGCTCATTACCTTCGGCTCGCACGAGAGCGACACGGTGCGCTGCGAGCGCGTCGAGAAGCGCGCGGACGGCATCTATTTCACCGTGCGCTCGCCGAAATACGGCGGCGAGTTCGCCATCACGATGCCCGGGCTGTTCAACGTGCAGAACGCGCTCGCGGCGATCGCGATGGCGATGGCGCTGGACGTGCCGGAGGAGAGCGTGCGGCGGGGCCTGCGCGTCGCGCGCGCGAGCGGGCGGATGCAGGTCTACGAGAGCCGCGACAAGCGCGTGACCGTCATCGTGGACTACGCGCACAACCGCATGAGCTTCGACGCGCTGTACCGCTCGACGCGCGCGGAGTACCCCGACAAGGCGATGATCTCGATCTTCGGCTGCCCGGGCTCGCACGCGCTGCAACGCCGCCGCGACCTCGGCGAATTGAGCGGGCGGAACTGCGACTTCGTCTACATCACCGAGGAGGACAGCGGCGAGGAGCCGTTCGCCCGGATCGCCGCCGACATCGAAAAGCACGTCGATGCGCCGCATCTCGTGCTGGAGGATCGCGACGAGTGCATCCGCCGCGCGATCTGCGAGGGAGACGCGCCGCGCGTCATCCTGCTCACGGGCAAGGGCGAGGAGGAGTATATGAAACGCGGCAACGTATTCGTGCCGTTCCCGTCGGACGTGGAAATGACCTTGAAGTGGTTGAGGGTATATGATGAGCAGCATGGGTAAAAAGGACTTTCTCCCCATCGTCCTCGGCAGCGACGAGAACGCCTACGGCACGGCGCGCCTGTTCCACGAGGCCTACGGCGCGCGCGCGCTGGTGCTGTGCACCATCCCGCTCTCGCCGACGCGGGACAGCCGGCTGTTCGACCTGCGGGTCATCGAAAACTTCGAGCGCGCCGACGTGTTTCCCGACGCGCTGCTCGGCGTGCTCCGCGAGCACGCGGACAGCTACGAAAAGCAGCTCGTCATCCCCTGCTCCGACTACTACGCGGCGCTGCTGTGCCAATACTACGACCGCTTCGAGGGCTTGATCGCGAACCGCTTCAATCCCGCCGCGCTGCTGGACGCCTTCGACACGAAGGACAAGTTCTACGCGCTGTGCGAGCGGTACGGCATGGACTACCCCAAGACCGCCGTCGCCGCGCCGGACGAGCGGCTGCGCGTGCTGGAGCGGCTGCCGTTTGAATTTCCCATCGTCGTCAAGCCGGAGAACAGCAACGCGACCGCGTACCTGCGCTGTCATTTCGAGGGGCAGAAGAAGGTGTTTTTCTTCGACACGCCCGAGGACTACCGCGCGATGGTCGCGAACATGGACGCCTCCGGCTACGCGGGCAAGCTCATCTTACAGGAGTTCGTCCCGGGCGGCGACGGCGCGATGCGCGTGCTGAACAGTTACTCGGACGCGGACGGCAAGGTGCGCGCGATGTGCCTCGGGCAGCCGGTGTTGGAGTACTACGACCCGAAGTCCGTCGGCAACTATGCCGCGATCCTCTCGCGCGGCGACCGCGCGCTGTACGAGAAGATGCGCTCGTTTCTGGAGGAGCTCGGCTACGTCGGCTTTGCGAACGTCGACATGAAGTACGACCGCCGCACGGGGCGGTACCTGCTCTTCGAGATCAACCCGCGCCCCGGGCGCAGCAGCTATTTTGTGCGCTCGGCGGGGATGAACCTGATGCGGGTCTTCGCCGACGACGTGGTGTACGGCAGGCGCGAGCCGTGCGTTTACAACGAGAACGTGGCGCTGTGGTCGAACGTCCCGCGCGGGATATTGAACCGCTACGTCGCCGACCCCGACCTGCGCGCGGAGCTGAAGCGGCACAAGCCGGACAGGACGCTGATGGCCCCCGACGACTTCAGTCTCAAGCGGCTGTACCGCATCGCGCGGGTCGATCACGCGCAGTACGGGCTGTTTCGGCGGTACTGGTTCGATAAGGAAAAGGAGGCGCGTTAGCGCCTCCTTTTTCACAGCAGGATCGGCTGTATCTGTTTTCCCGCGAGCGCCGCCTCCGCCGTCTCCTCGAGCCGGTCGAAGTCCGCGACGAGCGAGGTCGGCTTGCGCGCCGGATCGTCCTGCCCGAAGGGGACGAAATAGTAGTGCTTGCGGTTCAGCAGCGCGCCGATGTTCGCCGCGCTCGCGGAGAGCCCGTCGTTCGTCGCGAGCGCGATGACCACGGGCTTGCCGTTCCGCAGGTGCGACTTTGCCGCCATCGTCACCGTGCCGTCGGTCACGCCCGCCGCGAGCTTCGCGAGCGTGTTCCCCGTGCACGGCGCGATCACGAGCACGTCCATCGCGTTCGACGGGCCCAGCGGCTCCGCCTCCACGACGGTTTTCACGGCGCGGCGTCCCGCGAGCGTTTCCACGCGCTCGATCAGCGCCTCCGCCGTGCCGAAGCGCGTGTCGAAGCGCGCGGCGTTGTCCGACAGGATGGGGATCAGCTCGTGCCGCCCGGACAGCCTTTCGTATTCCCGCATGACCTGCGCGTGGTTGCAGAACGATCCGCAGATCGCAAATCCCAGTTTCATTCCTCTTCCTCCCAAATTCGATACAAGGTCCCCCGCAGGGCAAGCGCCGCCGTCTCCGGCGCGACCACGCCGGGCAGGCCGCCCGCCTTGACGTAGTCGAGCCGCTGCTCACGCGCCGCATCCGCGTCGATGCCCGCGCGGGACGCCAGCTCGACGAGCACGCAGTCCCGCCGCAGCTCGTGCAGAAGCGCGTCGGTGAGCACCATGTCCGGCACGGTGTTGAACACCGCGCGGAACGCGCCCAGCTTCCCCGCGAGCCGCCGCGTGTGCAGCGCGCGAAAGCCCAGCGCGTCGATCCACGCGAGATCGTCGAAGCGCCGCGCGCTGACGCTGACCGTCGCGCCCAGCGCCGCGAGATCGCGGGCGAGGATCTTTCCGATGCGCCCGAAGCCGACGACGAGGCAGGGCGCGCCGTGTACGGTGACGCGCATACGCGCCATTGCCGCGGCGATCGCGCCCTCCGCCGTCGGCACGGCGTTCTTCACCGCCAGCGCCTCGTCGGCGTAGTAGTCCGTCAGGCGCAAGCCCAGCGCCTCCGCCTGCTCCCTCGCCCCGGCGCCGACCGCCCCGGCGTAGACGCGCTGTCCGGCGCGGAACTTCTGCCACAGCTCGCCGAGCGGGAGGCGCGTCCCGTTGAGCCGCCCGTCCCTCTCCAGCGGCACGGGCAGCACGACGCGCTCCGCCGAGAGCGCTTCGGCAGGCCTGCACTCCTCCACGAGCGCAAGCCCCCACGCCCGCACCGCCCAGCCGTCCTCCGAGAGCAGCCGCGCAAGGCACGCCATGCGCGCGTCGCCGCCGAGGAATCCGATCGTT
>JAFSZQ010000060.1 GCA_017458885.1 Oscillospiraceae bacterium | reverse complement strand
TCCTCGGCGTACTTGGTGGGATGCAGCTCGAGGAAGGCCTGGCCGAAGCAGGCGGAGAAGGTGGGCGTGGGCTCGGTGATGCCGCGCTCGGTGCCCGCGAGCTTGGCGGTGAAGCCGGAGAGGAAGTAATACTGCGTCTGCTCGGGCGTGAGGATCGACACGGGAGGCAGCACGCCGAAAGCGTCGGCCGAGAGGAAGATCACGTTCTTGGCCGCGGGGCCGGAGGAGATCGGACGCACGCGCTTGACGATCTTCTCGATGTGCTCGATCGGATAGCTCACGCGGGTGTTCTCCGTCACGCTCTTGTCGGCGAAGTCGATCTTGCCGTTCTCGTCGACGGTAACGTTCTCCAGCAGCGCGTCGCGGCGGATGGCGTTGTAGATGTCGGGCTCGGAGTCCTTGTCGAGGTTGATGACCTTGGCGTAGCAGCCGCCTTCGAAGTTGAACACGCCCTCGTCGTCCCAGCCGTGCTCGTCGTCGCCGATGAGCAGGCGCTTGGGATCGGTGGAGAGCGTGGTCTTGCCCGTGCCGGAGAGCCCGAAGAAGATCGCGGTGTGCTTGCCCTCCATGTCCGTGTTCGCGGAGCAGTGCATCGACGCGATGCCGCGCAGCGGCAGGTAGTAGTTCATCATCGAGAACATACCCTTCTTCATCTCGCCGCCGTACCAGGTGTTGAGGATGACCTGCTCGCGGCTGGTGATGTTGAACAGCACCGCCGTCTCGGAGTTGAGCCCCAGCTCCTTGTAGTTCTCGACCTTCGCCTTGCTCGCGTTGTAGACCACGAAGTCCGGCTCGAAGTGCTCCAGCTCCTCGGCGGTGGGCTGGATGAACATATTCTTGACGAAGTGCGCCTGCCAGGCGACCTCCATGATAAAGCGCACCGCCATGCGCGTGTCCTCGTTCGTGCCGCAGAATGCGTCCACGACGAACAGGCGCTTGCCGGACAGCTCGCGCACGGCGATGTCCTTGCACGCCTTCCACGCCTCCTGCGTGGCGACGTGGTTGTCGTTCTTATACTCCGGCGTCGTCCACCAGACGGTGTCCTTGCTGTTCTCGTCCATGACGATGAACTTGTCGTTGGGCGAGCGTCCGGTATACACGCCGGTCATGACGTTGACCGCGCCCAGCTCGCTGACCTTTCCGACGTCGTAGCCGGTCAGCTCCGGCTTCGTCTCCTCGGCGTAGAGGAAGTCGAAGGACGGGTTGTGGATGACCTCGGTCGCGCCGGTGATGCCGTATTTCGTGAGATCCAGCTTTGCCATATGTGTCGTACCTTCCTTTTTCAAAATAGTGCGTGAAAAACGATTAGCAATTCATTCTACCGCAGCGCCGCGGCAATATCAAGTTTTTCTTTTTGAATTGACAAGCCCCATGGAATTCGATAGAATAAACGCAGCCTCCTCGGAGGTCACCCGCAAGGGGGGCAGAGGGGCGCTGATAAGCGGCGGCGGTTTGGCTACATACCCCGAAAGGGGGTGGGAGCCGTGCGGATTACGTTCCATATCGGGCAGTTCACTGTTACGATCGTCGTAAAACGCGGAAACCGCCACCCCGGCAGGTGACGGTTTCTTATTGTTTAAAAACCTGATGTCTGGGCTAAACCGCTGACCGCAGCGCCCTTCTGTCTTTATTATAACCCATCTCAATGCGTTGTCAAGCGGAATTTTACCACGGGAGGAAACGGCATGGAGACGCTCAAGGAGCAGGCGCTTGCCTTGCAGGACGAATTGACCGCGCTGCGGCACGACTTTCACGCGCACCCCGAGCTGGGACTTTGCGAGCGCCGCACCGCCGCGCGCATCGAGGAGGAGCTGGACAAGCTCGGTGTTCAGCACCGCCGCGTCGGCGAGACCGGCGTGTGGGCGACGATCCGCGGCGCGGGAAAGGGAAACGGCGCGGTGCTGCTGCGCGCGGACATCGACGCACTGCCGATACAGGAGAAAAACGACGTGCCGTACCGCTCGCAAAACGACGGCGTGATGCACGCCTGCGGGCACGACGCGCACACCGCCTGTCTGCTCGGCGCGGCGAAGCTGCTCGCGCGGAGCCGCGACAAATTCGGCGGGGAAGTCCGGCTCGTCTTCCAGCCCGCCGAGGAGTGCGCCAGCACGCCGGAGCAGTTTATCGCGGCGGGCGTGCTGGACGGCGTGAAGCGCGTGTTCGGGCTGCACTGCGCGCCCGACCTGCCCTCGGATACCGTCGGGCTCAAGCCGGGGCCGAACAACGCGGGCGTCGATCGCTTTAACATCACCGTGCGCGGGCGCTCCGCCCACGTCGCGACGCCGCAGCTCGGCGTGGACGCGCTTTACATCGCCTCGGCGCTCGTCGTCGCGCTGCAATCGCTCGTCACGCGCCGCGCCGACCCCGTGGAGCCGCTGCTGATCGGCGTCGGCAAGCTGACCGCCGGCACGGCGTACAACGCCGTCGCGGAGACGGCGGCGATCGAGGGCACGACCCGCACCGTGACGCGGGAGACCCGCGCGCGCGTCCGCGGGGAGATCATCGCGCTCGCGGAGAGCGTCGCCGCGAGCTACGGCGGGAGCGTGGAGGTCGAGTGGATCGACTTCGCCTCGCCGCTCGTGAACGACGCGGCGGCAGCGGCGGAGCTGAAGGCGCTGACGGAGGCGTCTTTCCCTGAAAAGCGCGTCGTGACCGACCGCGCCGTGTCGCTCACCGGCGACGACTTCGCGGAGTTTATCCTCGATACCCCGGGCGCCTACGCCTACCTCGGCACCGCCGACCCCGCGCGCCCCGAGACGCAGCACAACATCCACAGCGCGGACTTCGATATCGACGAGCGCGCGCTGCCATTCGGCGCGTGGCTCCACGCGGCGAGCGCGATCCGCTGGCTGTCCGCGGACTGACGGGAGGGGAGCGCATGGCGAAGAAGAATTCCCGCAACACGAAGGCGCGCATCGTCAACGCCGCGTGGAAGCTCTTTTACGAGCAGGGTTACGAGGACACGACGGTGGAGGACATCATCTTCGAGTCCGAGACGTCCAAGGGCTCGTTCTACCACTACTTCGACGGCAAGGACGCGCTGCTCTCGTCGCTCTCCGTGCTCTTCGACGAGCAGTACGAGCGGCTGATGGAGCGCCCCGACCTGCCGGAGAACAGCCTCGACCTGCTGCAATACCTCAACCGCGCGCTGTTCGAGACCATCGAGGACACGGTCTCCATCGACCTGCTCTCGCGGCTCTTTTCCTCGCAGCTCGTCACGCGCGGGGAGAAGCACCTGCTCGACCGCAGCCGCACCTATTACAAGCTCCTGCGCCGCATCGTCACCGACGGGCAGGCGCGCGGCGAGATACGGACGGACTTCACCGTCAGCGAGGTCACGCGCGCCTACGCGATGTTCGAGCGCGGGCTGATGTACGACTGGTGCCTCGGCGGGGGCGAGTACTCGCTGCCGCACTATGCCGAGCGGATGATGCCGATTTTTTTGGATGGCTTCCGAACGGATGAAAATTCGTCTGGTCAAAAACCGTGATAATTACTGGATAAATTGAAATAATACGCAACATCGTACAGACTAAATTCTGTACGATGTTCTGTATTTACGTCTAGTTTCTTTTGTGTTATACTGCCCCTCGTCAGTTCTCGACAAGAGGTGGAAATCATGTTCAATTCGGAAAGCGTAATCTTCATCATCTATCTGGTCTTCATGCTGGGCATCGGCGTGTACTTCTTCGTCAAGACGCGCGACGGCGGCGAGAAGACCTACTTCCTCGGCGGGCGCAAGATGGGCCCGTGGGTGTCGGCGCTGTCCGCCGGCGCGTCGGACATGAGCGCGTGGGTGCTCATGGGGCTGCCGACGTCGATCTACGCGCTCGGGATCGGGCAGCTCTGGATCCCCATCGGGCTGTTCATCGGCTACACCTTGAGCTGGATCGTCGAGGCGCCGCGCCTGCGCAGCTTCTCCATCGCGGCGGACGACGCCATCACCATCCCGCAGTATCTCACCAACCGCTTCCTCTCGAAGTCCAAGGTGCTGCAGATCATCTGCGCGGTCATCTTCCTCGTCGCGTACACGATCTACGCCGCGTCGTCCATCAAGGCGTGCGGCACGCTGTTCAACACGGTCATCGGCATCGACACGACGACGGCGATGTACCTCGCGGCGGTCGTCATCATCGGCTACACCTTCCTCGGCGGCTTCTCCGCCGTGTGCTGGACGGACTTCTTTCAGGGGATGCTGATGCTCGGCGCGCTGCTGATCGCGCCCATCTTCGCCGCCTCGACGCTCTCCGGCGCGGCGGCAGCCGAGATGCCCGCGGGCTACTGGAGCGTCGGCACATGGCAGGAGATCGTCTCCGGTCTGGGCTGGGGCATCGGCTACTTCGGGATGCCGCACATCATCATCCGCTTCATGTCGCTCGAGTCGCAGAAGTCGCTCAAAAAGTCCGCGAAGATCGGCGTCACATGGACGCTCCTGATCCTCGTGTTCGCGACGCTCGTGGGCGTCGTGGGGCGGCTGATGCTCGGCTATGACGACGCGATCAACGGCAACTCGCTGGTGTTCATCACGATGGTGCGCCGTCTCTTCCCCGGCGTCATCTCCGGCATCCTGCTCTCGGCGGTGCTCGCCGCGTCCATGTCCACGGCGGACAGCCAGCTCCTCGCCGCTGCCTCCGCGTTCGCGAGCGACGTGTATCAGCCCGTCGTCCGCAAGCACAAGGCGAGCGACCGCGAGATGCTCTGGGCGGGACGTCTCGTGGTGCTGGTCATCGCGGTCGTCGCGCTCGTCATCGCCGCCGACCCCGACGCGGGCTCGATCATGAGCCTCGTGTCGAACGCCTGGGGCGTGTTCGGCGCGGCGTTCGGGCCCGCCATCCTGTTGAGCCTGTTCTGGAAGCGGTTCACGTTTGCGGGTGCGGTCGCGGGCATCGTCGTCGGAGCGGCGGCGGACATCGCGTGGCTGACGTTCTGCGCCTCCACGGGCGTGTACGAGATCATCCCGGGCGCGCTGTGCGGGCTGATCGCGGCGCTTGTCGCCTCGAAGCTCTCGAAGGCGCCCTCCGCCGAGGTCGAGGCGCTGTTCGACCGCGCGGTCAAGGCGATCGAGGAATAAAACAGACATAAAAAATTGCGGGCGTTCGCCCGCAATTTTTTAGTTTTCTTCCACTACCGTATTCACGACGCCGACGAACAGCGGCAGGTCATCCGTGCCGGTGATGAGGAAGCCGAACGGGCGATCAAGGTCCATCTCGATGACGGGCAGCGGTATCGGTGCTCCCGAGGTAGTATTTCCTTCGATTATGGTGACCGCCGCGGCCTCGGCGCCCTCCTCGTCTACCTTGACCCGCACAGCGTGTCTGATGAGGTCGATGACCATGTCCTGATCGGTCAGCGGGGAGAAGTCGGCGAGATAACTGTCGAAGATATCCGTCACGCCAAGGGCTTTCATCGTTGCGTTCAAGTTGAGGCTTCTCTCTATGTCGAACTTCGGCACGCTCCACTCGATTATGCCGCGTTCCAGCTCGCCGTCGCCGCTGTTGAGGAGCGTCGCGACCCGTGCCAGCGCGTCCATTGAGATGTCCGTGCCCTCGTCGGGCAGCAGGAACCACATCTTCGTGGTGTCCTTGAACGGGAGCGACGCGGCGGTGAAGCCGTTGCCGTGATAGAAGCTGTCGGTTTCGGTCCTGTGCATGAAGTCGATGCGCTGCTCCTCGCCCTTGACGCTGGTGAACACGTCCTCGTGGGTAAGTGCCTTGTTGAACGCATCTTCCCACGACCCTTTGAAGTAGAGCGCGGAGACGAGCATCATCAGCGTAAAAGGATTGGTTTTGATCTTCAGATTCAGCATATGCTCGGTCTTCTCGCTGATCCAATCTTCGATTTTTTCGTCGGTCGCTTTGACGCCCATCGGCTCGCGGAACGCTTCGGCGCGGTGGTCGTTTTTCAGGATGTCCGTCGTGTTCTCGTGGAACGTGGACTGCTCGTTCATCCAGAGCGAGTTCGCGAGCAGGGTCTTGCCCTCGTCGTCGTTTTTGTACAGCTCGTCCCAAAGCGCCTTTGCCGTCGCACGCGCCTCCTCCACGCTCGAGACCTCCAGCAGGTCAAGGAGCTGCGCGCGGCTGTCGCCGCCCGCGGTCTCCGCGAGCATACAAAGCGCGAGGTACAGGTTTGCGGGGGAGTACGCGATGTTCTTTCCCGCATCCTCCTTCGCCGCGTCCGCGAAGATCTGCTGGATCGTGCGGAGCGCGTAGGGCTCGTTTTCCTCATGCTTGGTCGTGGTCGTCGTGGTGGTCGACGTGCTTGTGCTGCCTCCGCCGGCGCCGCTGGTGTGGGCGGCGACGACCGGCGCGGGCTCCTCCTCCGCCTTGTCGGCGGGGATCGCCTGGTCGAGCAGCTTCATCGCGCTCGCGCGGGTGATGGCCGAGCGCGCGTTGACGGCGAGGACGCCGTTCACGCTCGTGCCGGAGACGTAGCCCCTGTCCGTCAGGGCGTTGATGTAGCCCGCGGACCACATCCCGCCGTCGGCGGGGAGCCCCGACGTGGTCGCCTGCTCCTCCAGACCCAGCGCGCGGGCGAGCAT
>JAFSZQ010000059.1 GCA_017458885.1 Oscillospiraceae bacterium | reverse complement strand
TCTCGTCCAGCTCCTTATACGCGTTGGCGAGGTCGAACACCTCGAACGAGATCAGCGAGGCGCTGTCCGTCTTGGCGACGGTCAGGCGCTTGCCCCGCGTGCCCGACGAGCCCGCCGACATGCCGAACGTGCCCGCCACGCTGTCGCCGAGCGTCACGGTGATGCCCTTGTCCTGCGAGAGCTCCTTGTAATCGGGCAGGAACACCCCCACCATCATACTCTCGCCCTGCTGCGCGAGGCCGCCGATCGCCTTGCTCTTGTCTGCGTCGGAGAGCAGCGACGACGTCCACTCCGCCGCGTTCAGCACGCCCGGGACGTTCGCCACGCGCTGGAAGCCGTAGCGGTCGGTGTAGTACATCGTCAGCCCCATCGTCTCCGCAAGCTCCATCTTGGGGATCGTGGCGCCGCTCTTGTCGGACATCGTGGACAGCGCCTCCAGCCCCGCGCCGTAGACGTCGGCGAACGCGAAGCGCAACGCCAGCGTCTTCGCCGTGTTGTCCTGATAGTCGTGCTTGGCGTAGTCGTCGGAAAAGCCGGAGGTCGTCATGCTGACGCCGACGAGCTTGTCGTTCGGCCAGCTCAGGTTGCTCTTCATATCCTTCGCGCCCTCGGCGATCAGCGCGCCCGAGAAGTCGATGAAGCAGTCGTTCGACCCCGTGTTCCAGCGGTACAGCTCGCCCAAGGTATCCACGCGGAACACGCGCACGCCCTTGCACGCCCAGTTGCCCTTGTCGTTGACGAACAACTGCACGCGCTCGATCTTCTTGATCTCCTGCGGCGTGCTGAACAGGTACTGATCCACGGTGTTCGTCTGATACAGCTTCTTGTTCTTGAGGTCGGAAGCCGTATAGCCATAGTTGGACTTGACGCTGTTGTCGCGCTGCGTCTGGACGCTCTTGCTCACCGCGTCGTAGGTGTCCGTCCATGCGTCCTCCGTCGGGAAGAGGAACTTGCTGTGCTTCTCGTTGCTCGTCGTGGTGTAGGTGATGATGAAGAAGCTGATCTTGTTCTCCGTCCCCGTCGCCGTGCCCGTGCTGACCTCGAGCATATACTGCGAGCCAGCCGCGTGCGCGGACGTCGTCACCAGCCACGCGCACAGCAGCAGCATCGGCACAAGCATGAGCCGCCCCGTCAGTTTCCAAAATTTTCGCATCGTGATCACTCCTAACCTTACGCGATCTCCTGCGCGCTCTCGTCCTTCTTGTTCAGGTAGTCCATCAGCTCGTCGAGCGTGATCTCCATCGTCTCCCTGCCCTCGCGGCGCATCCGGTCAACGACGGTCAGCGCCGCCGCGCGCGCCACGCTGCGTCCGAGGAACGCGGTGAGGTCGAACACGTCCTCGTCCTCGTCCGCCGCAGGCTCGCCGCCCGCTTCGGCGGGAAGCTCCGCCTCGGGTTCCGCGGTCTCCGCCCACTCGGCGTCGGGCGCGCCGAGGTAGGCGTCCTTGTCCGCCGTGGGTTCGTCCACGTCCACCCAGTCGATCCCGTCCGTAGGCTCGGCGGCGGGTTCCGCCTCCGCGGGCGCCGTGTCCGGCGCTTCGTGCGCGTCCGCGGGCGCTTCGCTCTTCCGCTCCTCCGCCTCGGCGGAGTGCTTCATGCGCTCCATCTCGGCGCGCAGGCGCTCGATCTCCGCGTCCTTTTCCTCGAGCAGCGCGTCCTTCTCCGCGAGCTGCTCCGCGACCTCCGGCGGCTCTTCCGCGCTCGCCGCCGACAGCGGCGGCGCGACGGGGACGCCGATGCGCTCGAACGCTTGGGTCATCTGGTTGGTCATCGCGGCGAACAGATCCAGCACCGCCGCCGCGTCCTCGGCGCCTCGCGAAAGGTCGCGCTCGAGGCGGCTCTTCGGCTTCTCTTCCTCCTCGGGCTTGGCGGCGCGCGGCGCTTCCTCGGTCTCTTCGAGCGTCACGCCGCCGGACGGCTCGCTGTAGTCCGCGCCGTCGATCTCCTCGAACACGACGGACTGCCGCGCGGCGGTCGTCGTCTCCTCCTCCGCGAGCTCCTGCTCCCAGCGATCCATGACGGCCTCGTCGTGGGCTTCGCGACTGCCCGCGACAAAGTCCTCCCAGTTCGCCGCGCCCTGCTCGCCGGAGAAGTACCGGCTGACGAAGTCCCGATCCTCAAACATATGGATCATGCTCTCGCCGGTCTCCACGCGGAACGTAGAGCGGCTCGACGGGCTCATGATGGTGAACGCCTGCCCGCGCGGGGCTTGGACGATCTGCTCCTGCTCGCTTTCGTTGATGCCGCCCGCGTTCTCGTAGAGCTTGACGAGGTCTTGGATGTCGTTCGGCGCGAGCGCGAAGATGAAGCTGTACTGGCAGGCGTTGATGATCGCGGTGGATTTGCGCGCGATCTCCTCGCTGCCGACGAAGTCCTTGATGTTCTGCGTGATGACGATCTGCATCCCGTTGTACTTGCGGATGCGCTTGGCGAGCTGGAACATGAAGTCCAGCGCGATGGGGAATTTGGTGTCGATGAACACGTGCGCCTCGTCGATGACCACCACGATCTTGCGGCTGAGGCCGTATTTGAGGTTATAGTCGCGGTTTTTGATGATCTCGTTGTCGATGTATTTGAGCACCAAGAGCATCTGCGCGTTCGCAATGGTCGTGTTGCGGTTGGCGAGCATACTCTGGAAGTTGAAGACGGTGAAGTTTGTCTCCGTCGTGACCGTCGAGGGTCCGTTCCAGATGTTCGCGTTGCGCCCGCCGGTCGAGAACTTCGCGACGTAGTTCATCAGCGTGCGTAGCATGGTGCGGATGTAGTCGTTGTCGGTGCTCTGGAACTCCTGCAAGATGGCGTCGTAGAGGTCGTCGAAGATGGGGTAGTCCTCCGGCGTCAGCTTGGAGAGGTCGGTCTCCGGCGTGATGTTGAAGTCGCCGTAGAGCCGGTCGAGCAGCGTGTTGAGGTACTCCATCGCGTCCTTCTCGCAGTCGGGCAATATCTGGCGGAAGAACTCCTCCAAAAACTGCAAGTGCGTCGCATAGCTGCCCGAGGGTCCATTTTCCCCCGCCTCGTCGTCGTCGAGCGCGGTGATGATGTGGAACGGGTTCAAGCGCCCGTACTGCGCGTTGCCGACGTTGATGATCTTGCCGTGCAGGTTGCCCGCAAGCTCGGTGTACTCATTCTCGGGGTCGAGAATGAATATCTTTGCGTCGTCGGCGGCTAAATTCGACAAAATGCTCTTGGTCGCGTAGGACTTACCGGAGCCGGACTTGCCGACGATGACCATGTTGCTGTTCACGCGCTCGCTGTCACGGCGGAAGAAGTTGATGAACACGGGAACGCCGTCGTTCGCGCCGAGCTTCACGCCGCCCTCGTCGCTGATGTGCGCGAAGATCCACGGGTAGCACGCGGCGACGGTGTTGCTCGGGATGCCGCGCCCCTGCTTGGGCAGCGGGTCAAGCCCGCTCACCTGCGCGCCGATGAACGCCTGCAACTGTTCAAACTCCATGTTGTTCAGCCGGAACCCGCTCTCCTGCCACGCGCGGCGGACAGTCTTCTTCATCTCCGCGATGGTCGGCAGCAGCGAGCGCGGCGGCTGCTTGACGCGCGGGTTGTTGCGCGTGCCAACAATGTCGTACGCGGTGATATAGACGTTGACCTCCAGCAGCGATTCGTTGTCCGCTTGCAGCGTGCCGAGCAGCTCTTGCAGCGTGTTCAAATGCTGCTCGATCTCAAGCCGCTTGGAATCGACGCCCGTGGCGCTCCACTGTCCGCGCAGCTCCATCAGGCTACGGTCGATGCCGCGCACGGCTTTTTGCCGATCCATCGGCTTCGCCTTGACCACGACCTTCGTGCCCGGGATCGACATCACGCCCGCGAGCCATGCGTCGCCCACCAGCGACGGGTAGTTCACCACGCGCAGGTTGTGCGTGACGATGTGGTTCACCTCCACGCGCCGCGCCTTCACGTCCACGACCTCCGGCTTCGCCCACTGGGCGTAGTCCTCGGGCGCGATTTTTTCAATTTCCGTCTCGTCGAAATCGAGCGCATTGGCGTATTTGAGGAACACCGCCAGCCCCTTGTCGTCCAGACGGCGGACGACCAGCTCGCCCTGCTGCAAATTCGACAGCGCGTTGGAGACCTGCAATTCGAGCTGCCGCCGGTCGCTTTCAAAGAGCACGAGGTAGTAGAACCCCGTGACGACCTTTCCGTCGTCGCAGAGGCTCCGCAGCTCGTTGATGCGGTCGTATTCGACCTCCACGCGCGCCTTCAGCTCGTCCTCCGTCAGCAAGCCGCTCTCGTAGGAGCCGCGGAGCTGGTAGAGCTTTTCGTATTCTTTTTCCAAGTAGCTTTCGTAGCGGATGGGGCGCTCGAGCTTCACGATGTTCGCGCTGTACTTCGCGTTCACGGCGCGCAGGATGCGCCCAACGCCCGCTTCGATGGAGTTCTGCCGCCGATGCTCGCTGAAAAAGCGGAACTCCACGGGGTCGATCTCGATCGCCGCGCCGTAGTAGTCCTTCTTCCCGTACTCGATGACGCCGTCGTGGATGGCGGTGAAGCCGACGACGCCGTCCATGCTCTTGCGGTGCGTCTCGGCGTCCTTCGCGTCCGCGAGCGCGACCGCTGCCGCCGCGCTCTCCTCGGCGCGGCGGGCGCGGATCGCTTCCTTCTCCTCCTCGGGGGTCTTCTTGCTCTTGAGGAGCTTATCCTCCGCCTTGCGCGCGGCTTTGCGCGCCTTGGCGTCTGCCTTGCTCTCCTTTGGCGCGGCGCGCAGCTCTTCCACGGTGCGCCCGATGTCCTGCGCCAGCGCCTGCTCGTCCTCCGCGGCGCGCCTCGCGCGGATCGCCTCTTTCTCCGCTTCGGAAGCCTTTTTGCTCTTGAGCAGCTTATCCTCGCGCTTGCGCTCCGCCGCGCGCGCCTGTTCCGCGCGCTTCTCCGCTTTCAGGCGCTGCTTTTTTTCCGCCTTGGTCTCCGCCTGCTCCATCCGCTGGCGGAACAGCTCGTCGAACGCCGCCTCCTCGCCGCGTCCCTCGCCGCGCTCGAGGAGCATCTTGTCCGTATAGACCTTGGCAAAGTGGCGGTCGTAGCCGAAATGACCGAGGATGTGCAGCAGATAATGGTAATTCGCCTGACCGTCGATGCGGAACAGCAACAGTCCCGCCACGCCCGCGACGACGATAGCAATGACCAGCTTGTAGGGCAGATTCGACAGGAACACAAAGATGAGCATGGCGAGCGCGATGCCCACGACGAGCACGTCCCCCAGCGTTACGCCGCGGAACAGCTCGACCTCGACCTTGGTTTTGCCCGGGATCAGTCTCGTCATAGCTTCTATCCTTTACTGCTTATTTTTACCTTACTTCTGCGGAACCGGCGGCGGGGGCGGAGGCGGCGGGGGTACGCTGCTCTTCTTTGCTTCGCCGCCCGCGCCGTCCAGCGTGGGACGGGTGCCCACGGACGCGGGCGCTTCATGCGCGCCGCCCGCGCTCTTGTTCGGGCTGCCCGCGGCGCCCGTCTGCGAGCGCGGCACGCCCATCGCGTCGTGCATATTGGTCGACGTTCCCTTGGAAGCGCCGCTCAACGTGGGACGGCTGCCCGACTCCGGCGCCTCCTTCGCTTTATTTGCGCCGCCCTGATTGTTCGGGAGCTCCTGTCCGCCGCCCGCGGGGGCTTTGGACGGGACCTTTCCGTTCGCGTCCACGCCGAACAGCTTTTGCGCCTGCGGGCTCAACGGCTTCTGCGCGCCGCCCTGCCTATTGGGCAGCGGCGGCGGTTCCTTCTGTGGCGCGCCGCCCTGCTGTCCGCCCTGCGGCGCGGGCGGCTGCGCGTTGTTCGGCGCGCTGTTCGGCAAACTGCTCTGCTGTCCGCCGCCGCCAACGGAGCCTCCGCCGCCGGAGCTGCCACCGCCGCCGGAACCGCCGGAGCCGTGGTTGCCGTACAGCCGCTCCTCCGCGGCTCTGACCGCCATATTCTTCTTGGCGCTCTCCTCCGCCTCTCGGCGTTCCTGTCCCGCCTTGTCGCTGCCAAGCTCGCCCCACGCCTTGGCGACCTTGCCGCCGCTCGCTTCCCAGCCGCGCTTGGCGACGTTTTGCAGCGGCTTCGTGGCGACGTCGCCGACCTTGAGCGCGGCTTTGCCCGCCAGCTTGGCGGCGCCGCCGGCAACCGCCTTCGCCGCGCCGCCCACCGCGCCGGTGAGCTTGCCCGCGGAGGAGGACATATCGCCCGCCTGGATCGACTGCCAGCCCGCGCTGTCCGCGAGGATACCGGTCAGCAGACCCGTCGCCTTCTTCGAGACCTCGAACAGACCGTAGATCAGCACCAGCTTCGCCATCGTGTTCGCCAGCGCGTTTTCAAACAGCACCAGCGAGGAGCTGGTCACAATGGGCAGCAGAATGAGCAGCAATCGCATGGCGATAACCGTGCCGAACACGCTGAACGCCTGCACAATGAACGCCGTCATCCACTGCTTCGTCTTGCCGCCGCCGTCGAGCGGCTGCGTGGCGAAGATCGGCGGCGCGATGATATACAGGAACAGCATATTGAAGATGCGCGCGATGCAGTTGAGGATGATGGTCACATAGTCCAAAATGAGCGCGAAGCAGGAGAGATAGACCACGAGATAATCCGTCGCGAACCCGATGTCGAAATCATTCGTGACCTGGTCGTAGTTGTAGATGCTCCGCTCGCCCGAGTAGTACGGCCCGCGCACGGCGTCGGTCAGACCCGGGTTGCTGTTGTACTCGCTGTTCTTCGCCGCGTGCATCGTGCCCATCAGGAAGACGTAGCGGTCGATCGCCAGCAGCCCGTTCTCGGGCACGACGCGCGTGTAGCTCTCGAGCGGCTTGAACGACGCATCGTTTCGGATGATGTCCATGGCGCCGATCAGCGCCGTCGTCACGCTGTCATAGGACACGTCGAGCTTGAGGTCGGTGCGCAGATCGTGCGACTTCGCCACCGCTTGCAGCACCGATTGCCACGTGTTGACCGTGTTCCCATTCGCATCCTTGGTCGCATAGTAGTAGCGGAAGACGTTCCGCTGCTGCAAATAGTACAGGTCCCGCCGAATGTCGTTGAAGCAGGAGTTGAGGTTGTAGCGGCTGGAATACGAGGGATTGAGCGAGTAGTTGCCGATGGTGTTCAGCACGCGCCCCATCGCCGCGTATTCCTCGTCGGTGTAGACGATGGTCTCCGGCAGGTCTAAATTTTCAGGGTCGCTGAACAGGTAATTGACCTGCTGCATGAGCACGTTCGTCGAGTTGATGACGATGACCATGATCGCGCTCATACCGAGAATGAGAAACATACTGCGGATGAGCGCTGTGATGATCTGCCCCAGCGAGGTCTGCATCCGGTTGTTGGCGTCGAACAGCTTCTTGACCACCGCCGCGATCGCAAAGCCGAACGCCATCGCAATACCGATCAGCGCCATACCCCAATAGACGTTGCTGATGGACTTGTTGCTGAAAAAGATGTTGATGAGATAGTCCTTCGACCCGTCGTAGGTGACCTTGGTGATGCCCGCAAAAATTTGGAACATCTGGTCCAGCAGGGCGAGTATCTTGCAAAGCGCCGTCTCGATGAAGTACAGTATCTTGCCGAGGAAGGCGTTCAGCACGGCTTCCAGCGCGCTTTGTATGATGTCAAACAGACCGTCTAAGATGTCTCCGAGCCAATCCATAGGTGTGTTCCCCCCTTTCTCAGACGACCTTCAGTTTCCTTCTCTTATAGAGTATATAGCCCAGCACGCCGGCAAGCGAGAGGCACACCAGCGCGAAAAACACGAGGCTGTTCACGTCAAGATAGACGAGGATGGTGAACTGCGCCTGCGAGGCGTTGCCCGCGGCGTCGAACGCCTGAAGCTGATACATCCCCGCCTCGGTCAGCTTGCCGTTGGACGGGAAGCTGACCTCCGTGCCGTCGCGCGTGAGAAGAACGCTGTCGCCGTTCTCCAGCCCGCCGATCTGCACGGCGCTGTGAAAGCGCCCTTTCTTGTCAAGCTTCCCCTCGAACGTGAGCTGCGGCGGCGTGCGGTCCACAGTGACCGTCAGCGAGTAGCTGAGCGACGCGGCGGGGCAGGTGTACTCGATGGAATACGTCCCCTCCTCCTCCATTTCGATCAGGCTGCGCTCGTAGGCGACGTCCTCGTCGTCGAGCGTCGCGTCCATGATGTAGAAGCCGCTCGGCATCGCGTAGCCGCTCGGGAGGCTCGCCGTCGAGCCGATGATGGTGAAGCCGAAGAGCGTCCGCTCCGCGCCGCCGTCCCGCACCGAGACGGTGTAGCTGCCCTCGTCGGCGATGCTGCCGAGGTCGGGGTCCTCAAGCGCCGCGCCGTTGTGATAGACCGTCAGCTCCGTCGTGCCGTCGGTCACGGAGATGCTCACGGGCGAGGCGACGATCTGCCCATCCGCAACGCTCGCGCGCACCTCCTGCACGCCGCTGCCCGTGGGATAGACGAAGGCGTGCGCCTCATGGTCGTAGTACATCGAGTCGGACAGCCGCACGCGCGTCGTGGTCGCCGTAGCGGAGCCGTCCTCGACCGGCTCGCCGGTGTAGCTGTCCACGACCCCGCTGTAGTAGGGGTCAACGACGGCGGACGCGGGCGCGGCGAGCGCGGCGAGCACCGCCGCGGCGCACAATATCGTTTTCAGGGATTTCATAGGCGTTGTCTCCTGTTGTTTAGTGCCGGTTGACGTAGCTCTCCTCCTCCGGCGCGCTCTTGAGCTCCGTCAACTGCCAGAGCTGCGCGTCGCTCTGCGTCCGCGCGGCGACGATGGCGGCGCCGCCCGCGGCGGCGAGACCGAACGCCTGACCGCTGCTGCGGTTCACGATCACATGATCGCCGCCGCCCATATCCGCCATATACCAGAGCTGGTCGTTGTTCTCGTCAAAGTACCACTGCTGGAGCGCCTTGCCGTCCGCGGCTGCCGTGCCCGAGAGGTCGAGCACCATGCCGCTGCCGTCGTTGGAGATTTTGTAGTAGTCGCCGCCCGCGTCGCTGCCCATGCGCGTGAACGTCCAGCTCTCCCAGTCGCCGGACTCCTCCGCCGCGGCGCGGAGCGTCACCCGCGCGCCGAGGGCGTCGCTCTCGCCCGCGATGGTCAGGCTCTGCGACGGCGCGCTCTTCGGCGAGAGCCGGTAGCTGCCGATGGACTCGTACGCCACGGTCTCGCTCAAACGCCAGCGCGCGTAGGGCGCGCTCTCGGCGAGGCTGCCGAGATAGACCCCCGCGCCGTCCGCGCAGAGGACGCGGCTCGTGTTGCCGAGCGGGACGAGCGCCGCAAGCCCCGTCGCCGAGGCATCGACCAGCCAGAGCTGCGCCCTGTTGCCCGGGACATAGTCCGCGAGCGACACGCGCGAATACGCGCCGAAGCCTTCGTCACAGGTCAGCGCCTGCCGCGAATGGACGTTAACGACGCGGTAATAGGGCGTCTCCACGCCGCCGACGCTCGTCGTGCCGACGCGCGTGAAGCGCCACTGCTGCGCCGCGGAGGCATACGCCGCGGCGGTCGTCGCGCAGGTCTTTTCGCTGCTGAACGCGAGGCGCTCGCCCGTGGTGCGCGCGGTGAGCGTAAAGACCTTGCCGCCGTAGTCGTCGGTCGTCTCGACCGCCGCCGACTGCGCCGACCGCGCGCCGCCCATGGCGGCGGCAAGCGTCCAGCACTGGTCTTTTTCGCCCGCGTATGCCCGCAGCGCCGCGCCCCTGCCGCCGGCGACGAGCGCCAGCGTCGGCTCCGCCGCCGAGACGATGAAATACCCGTCCTCACTCTTGCGCATATACCAGAGCTGGGACTTGCTCGCGTTTTTGGCGGCGGCGCGGAGCGCGACGCCCCCGTCCGCCGCCGCGAGCACCTTGCCCGTGGGCGCGACGAGGCGGACGCACGGCGTCAAGACGTTGTCCACGCGCCCCGTGGATACTTGCTCGACGCGCCACGCCGCGGCGTCCGACGCCATACGCACGCCGTCGCCGTCCGCGCATAAGTACCGCTTGCCGGAGCCGAGCGTCACGGCGGACGCCGCTTGGGCGGCGGCGGCAAAGGCGCTCTCGGTCAGCGCGTCGCCCGAAACGCCGACCGCGAGGTCGCGGAACAGCACCTCCGTGTCCGCGCCTCTGGTGACGGTGGCGGAGACGAGCGCGCCGGAGACGGGATACTCCCACCCATTCGCGGTGAAGATCGCCTGATTACCCTCGAAGCGGCAGCCAAGCTCGCTCACGGGCGCCGAACACAGCGCGACGTGCGCGTCGTCGGCGCTCGCGCGTGTGTAGATCGTCAGCGTCGGGTCCGCCTCGGCGACGGTCGTCTGCCCCGTGAACGAGGGCTCCGACGACGCCTGTCCGGCGGCGACCGCCGCGGCGGCAAGCGTCGGGAGCTGTCCGGCGGCGACCGCCGTGGCAGAGAGCAGCGGGACGCGCGCGGCGACGATCGCCGCGGCGGCAAGCGTCCCGCCCTGCGCGGCGTTTGCCGACGCCACCGTGGAGGAGAGCTTCTTCTCCGTGTTATAGATCGTGAAGCGGCTCGATTTCTGGAAGGTCTTGTAGTCGTAGACCCCGTAGGGCTTGTACGTGGTGGTGGTGCCGCTCAAATACGTCCCCGTACTCGGAGAGGAAATGCCGCTCTTCGTGCCCGCGAGGTAGTCCCGCAGCACAAGGATGCGCTTGTCGCGGGCGAGCATCTTGCCCCCATAGACCGCCCCCGCGCTGTGGTTCTCGATGACGTAATCCTGGCTGATGGTCAGGTTCTCGGAGAGGATGGTGCCATAGTTGATGACCGTGCCGCTCTCGAACTTCAGCCCCGTCGAGCCGCCGCCCGCGAGCATCGCGTTGCTGCGCACGACGATGTTGCCGCGGCTGATGACCGTGCCGCACGCGCCGTCGTACTTGGTGAAGGGCATAATGACGGCTTTCTCGTTCAGCACCAGCATCCCGCCGTCCTCGATGACGATCTTGCCGTCGTTGAGCAGGATGCCGTCAATGCTCAGCACGGCGCCGCTCTGAACGGTGATCGTCTTGCCCTTGGGGATGTAGTAGCTGTCGCGGAAGGTCTTGATCTGGTCGACGCCGATCGTGAAGTCGTTGGTCAGCGTGGGGACAAAGTACTCGTGCCCGAAGTAATAGTACCAATAATCAGCTCTGCTGTTATCGCTACAATACGCCGTCCAGCCGTTTTCGTCCTTCAGCTTTAAATCGTCATTATAGCCGCCTTTGTCGTTGTCGTACATCCAGATGCGGCCGTTCTCCATGATCCACCCGTAACAGTTAAAGCCCTTGTTCTCCGCGCCCCACCACGAGCTGGGGCTGGTGGTGTTTCCGTTGGTGTTGCGGACGTCCAGCTTTTCATAGTCGTCCACGGTGGTGATCACATAATTCGAGCGGTTGTCGGTGGCATAGCCCGCCGGCCAAAGCTGAAAGGCGTGACCGTGATGATTCTCCCACCACTTGATGTAGGGGGTGTGCAAGCCGTCCTTCGTGACGAAGTAATCGTAGTCGCGGAAGTCGGTATTCCACTCGCTGGAGCAGTTCCGGGCGTTGGTGCAAAACGAGGAGCAGTTGTCGTAACCGTCACTATAGCGGCTGATGCCGTCCCCGAGAGCGGCTCCCGTGACGTCGATATAGGGACGCTTATCGTCCTTCCAGCGGGCGTATATAAAGGCGCGCTGGTACTTGGCGTTCGGGTTGGTGAAGTCCGCGTTCCCGCCGACGTTTTGCGGGTTGACAAAATCCCAGGTCACGAACTTGGTCGAGCCGCTCGTCGGCTCCACCTCCGTGCCCTTCTCCTCCTCCTTCTTGTCGTCCGCCGCGCGCGCCGCGGGCGCGAGCGCGTCCCACTGCGCGAGCAGCAGCAGCGCGAACAGCAGCGCTATCCCGCGCTTGGCGAAATTTTTGATGGTCTTCTTCATATCGTCGTCACTCCTTTGTGGTGTGTTCTCCCATCCCAAGGCGCGAGCGCGCCGCTCGCGTCCTCGGATGGGGGCTGCGCGCAGAGGGGCGCGCGCAGCCCTCTTTTTCAGACGGCGTTCCGGTGAGGGAAAAAGGGGAAAATGATAGGATTTGGGTGGAACGCCGCCCCCGGCTGCGAGGTTTGCGCTTACCGCATCACGCTGATGTTGGGGCTGTAGCCGCCCTGCTTCGACGCCGTTTCGTTGACCCAGGTGACGAGCTGCGGCATCAGGATGTTCAGCGCGAGGAGCAGCACGAAGATCAGCACGAAGCCGATGATCGCGTTCTTGAGCGCGCCCTTGGCTTTCTCGCGGTCCTGCGGCTCCTCCGCCTTGGCGAACTTCACGCCGAGCACGACGCAGTACAGCGCGCCCGCCGCGCCGACGATCGCCAGCAGCGGCGCCATCAGGGTATTGAGCAGGGCTACGATGGGTTGGATCACATTTGCAAACATTTCTTTTTCCTCCGATTTTTTTGTTGGTTTTGTTTGATTGGTTTACATCTATGTAAAGGCGCGTCCGCCGTTACACACTTATTCCGCCGCCTCCGGCGCTTCCAGTTCCTCGACCGTCTCCGGCTCGCCCTTGAGCGCCTTGTACAGCTCCGCGTTGGTCGCCTCGATGTAGGGGCTCACCCAAAACACGCCCGCGAAGCCGAGCGTGACGCAGGCGAGCAGCCACCAGCCGAGGAAACTCAGGTCGAGCACGAAGGTGTTCCACTTCTGCCCGTTCATCATCTCGCGCGAGCGGGTGATGGCGTCCTTGCCGCCGATGCTCGGGTCGTCCGCGAGGATGTACGGCACCATGCGGTAGGAGTACGCCTTGATGATACCCGGCACGAGGAGCAGCAGGCTCCACAGGAACGTGAACAGACTGGTCAGGAACATCCCCGCGACCACGCGACCGTAGCCTTTCTTGAAGCCGTAGCCCAGCTCGCCCAAGCCCGCGGGTTCCGCGCTGTTGGCGAGGAAGAAGCGGCTGCCGCCCACCGCGAGCGGGTTGATGACGAGCAGGTTGATGACGCAGCTAATCACGGCGCCGACCGCCGTGAAGCCCGCAAGCATGGCGAGCAGAGACTGCGCGATCGCCCGCTGCGCCTCCTCCGGCGCGGCGTTGAATTCCTCCAAGAACGCGGTAGCCTCCTGCGGCACGCCGTCCGCCGGCTCGCTGCCCACTTGGCTGCTGGCAACGCCGCCGCCCACGAGCGCCACGAGGATGAACGCGACCAGCACACACTTCCAGTAGTTCGCCTTGAAGGCTGCCTTACCTTTTGCCTTGAGTTCTTTTCTCTCCCACATTGTTCGTTGTTTCCTTTCCGTTTTTTGTTGATTTTCCTCTATGTTAAAGCGTCGGGACTTCCGGCGCGGTTTTTTTCGCTTGCTCCGGCGCGGAGAGTTCGCGCTCCGGCGCGGCGGGGGCTTTGCGTTCGCGCCCCGTCAGCTCGCCGTGCAGGTCGGTCATCAGCCCCTCCGCGTCCCGCGCGGCGACGCGCGCGGCGGTCTGCGGGTCGTCCATCATGCGCGCAAACGCGCGGGTACCCGCGATCTTCTCCGCCCAGCCGTCGATGGCGGCGCGGTCGGGCTTCGCGGCCGCCGCCTCCGCGTCCGGCACCTGCAGCCAGAGCGACTGCGCGGCGATCACATGTGAGAGCGCGTCCGGATCGTTCGGTTGGGTCATCCGCGCCCACTGGTCGTCAATATACGCTCCATAGGTCTTTGGTTCCTGCTGATCCGGCACGTCTCTCACCTCCTCACAACCGCGGTACTTGCGGCTCCTGTTTCTGCGCGGGCTGCTCCGCCTTCGTCAGCTCCGGCTCCCGCGCGCGAAGCTGCTCCGCGCGGTCGGCGTACTTCTCGAACGCCGCGCCGTTGGCGCGCAGGGCGTTGACATAAAGGCTTTCCGGCTTCTCATGCTCCATCAGGTAGCGGAAATCGGGGTCTTTCAGCACGCGCTCCGTCTCTGTTTTGAGCAGGGTGCCGTCAAGCTGCCGGTTTAGGTCGCGGCGGACGGTCTCGACCGTCCTGCCGTCTGGCGCGCGCTCCGCGCTGCGCGCGCTTGAGAGCCGGTTCGCCGCCACGAGCATCGCGTAGTCCCGCGGCTGCGCCGTGCGTGCGCGTACCTTCGCCTGCACGCCGCGGATCACGTCGATCGCGCCGCGGCTGGGCGGCTCCCGCTCCGACAGCGCGCGATCCCTGTCCCGCAAAGCGTTTACCAGCGCGTCCACGCTGCCGTTTTGCGCCAGATGCTCGCCGCTGTCCGCCATCAGCGAGCGGAACGCCCGCGTGCTCTGGATGCCGCCGGAAATCTCCTGTATCGCCTTGTAGTTCGGCTCGCCCGTGACGAAGCCGACCTCCATGCCGCGCAGCAGCATCCCGTTCGCTGCGACGGCGTCGGCAAGGCAGCGAGACCGCTCGGCGCCGTCGGATGTCTCGCGCGCGCTTGCCATCCGCGCGTCGATGTATTTGCGGTGCGCGTCGATGCCCTGCTGCTCGGCTCGACTTTGATAATCCATCGCCAAACGGTCTCGCCTCCTCTCTGTTCTATCTCCGGCGAGGATGGCGCGCTTACACCGTAAGCGCGGGCTCCTGCTGCTTCTGCTCGACCTTCGGCTGCTTGCGCTGGATTTCGAGCCGCTGTTTCACGGCGTCCTTCTCCGTCTGCGCCTCCGGCGCGTTGAGCCGCTTGTACTCCTGCACGCTCGCGCGCACCTTGAGCGCGTAGTCGATGCGCTTCTGCTCGTACTCGTTCTTGCCTCTGCCCTTGAGCTGTTCGAGGTTCTCCCGGAAACCCTTTTCATCCGACCATTGGAAGCCCTTTTCCCGCATCTTCTTGGCGAGGTAGGCGTCGTTTGCCCGTTCGACCCGCGCCATCGCCTCGTCCGCCTTTTTGCGCTGCTCCTCCACCGCCTTGTCGTCGCGCGAGAACTTTTTCTTCCCGTCCGTCTCGATCTTGTCGATCTCGCCCTTGATCTCCTTAGCGAGCTTGGCGGCGTTTTTCATCTCCGTGACCATCAGGCGGTAGTTGTCAGAGCTGCGGAACAGCTTGGACAGGCTCGACACCTCGAAGCCCGTGACCTCGTTGTGCAGCAGGTTCTCCACGCCGCGCATCGACTGGCTGATGCCCGCCGCGGTGTAGCGGCGGTCGGTGGTATCGACCTGCTTGAGCTGCTTTTTCTTCTGTGCTTTCGGATCGTTCAGCGCGGGGTCATAGGCGTAGCCGCTCTGGCGCGCTTCCCGCAGATTGTCTATGACGGTCTCCTCGATGCTTTCAAAGAGGCTGCCGCCCCCTTGCTTGAGCTTGCCGATGTTGACCCGCTCCAGATCGGCGGGTTCGATCCGGTGCATGGTTCCCGCCTTGAGCTCCGGATGGTCTTTGTACGACACCGACTTCTGGAGGGCGCCCTTCAGCTCCTCCAACCGCCCGCAGGCGGCGTCGATCTCCGCCTCGCCCAGGCCGCGTCCGCGCAGGGTGAACTTCAGCATCTCGGGGGTCATTTTGTCGATCTTGTCCGCCATGCCCGTGGTGATGACTTTGATCGACCGCACGTCGCGTGGTCTGCCCAAGCCGAACGAGCTGTCGTTGTCGATCGCCTGAAGCCCTGTGAACTTGCCATTCTCGTTGATCCTGTAGGTCATATTGCCCGCGTGGCGATCCATGTTGCCGCAAAGGTAGTCCAGAACCTGCAAATCCGCCAGCGCCACGTTCATCTTGCAGGGCGGCTGGAAGGGATCCATCGACACGCGCGAAAACTCCTCGAACCCATCCTTTCCCATCAGATCCACGCCCTCGGCGAAGTCCATGAACGTGCCCTCGACCACGTTGCCGTCCTCGTCGATGCACTTCATGTTGTTCGCGCGCGCCACCAGCTTCGACACGCCCAGCAGACCCGCGACGGCGCTCATCGCGCTGTTGCGCTGATCCAGACGTTCGCCCTCCTTGAGCTTGAGCTGCACGCCGTTCATCCAAAGACCGGCGTCTGTTGCGTGGCTCATGATCTCTTTCGTCAGCGTGCGCCTCGGCGAGCCGGAAAAGCTGCCCGCGTCCAAGCCGGCGATCTCGAATATGTCGCTGACCTCTTTTTTCAGGGCGTCCTCGTCCCCTTTTCCCTGCCACATTTTGAGGAAGATGCTGCCAATCAACTCCTCGTCGGTGGCGTTCTTCGCGGCGGTGAAGTTGACCGGTATGCCGTACTTCTCCAGACCGTCTCTGTAATGGGAGACGAAATTCTTGAGCTTTTCCTTCGTTTCGCCGTTGCCGCACTGCTCCGCCGCCTTGTCCAGCATCTTCTGAAACGGCTGCTTGATGCTGACGTAGGACGCCTTGGTGAACACGCCGCGGCGCTTCTCGCCCGTGGCGCCCACCACCGTCATCGGCAGGCGCGAGGACTGCGCGTTGCCCAGCTTGCCGAGCTTAACGCCGCGCAGATCGACGACCTGCGTGCGCGCGTCCTGCTGCAGCTCGGGCAGGCTCATCTCGCCCTCCTTCGGGTCGTAGACGCCGAGCGTCTCGTAGTCGTGGGAGAGCATCTCCTGCACCTTGCCGACCATATCGGGGACGCCCGCGTTCAGGTCATCGCCCTTGCTCGCGGCGTCCGCGAGGAAGGTCTCGCCCAGCGTGGCGGTCTCCGCCAGCGCCGTCATCAGCTCGTCCTTCCCCTCCTGCTCCAGCGCGGAGACGGCGCCGTTCTCGTCCGGCTCGTAATACTTGTCCAACTGCTCGTTGAGCTTCCCGAGCGACTGGATGTAGTTCTGGTAGTGCTCGCTGGTTTTCAGCCCCTCGTCTCTCTCCGCCGCCTGCCGGAGCTGTTCGATAAGGGCTTCGCGTTCCGCCTGCGAGGGGAATTTTTTGGGTGGCAT
>JAFSZQ010000006.1 GCA_017458885.1 Oscillospiraceae bacterium | reverse complement strand
TCGTTCGCGAGCAGCTCCGCGCCGGTGCCCTGCATCGTGATGCGCCCCGTCTCCAGAACGTAGGCGAGGTCGGCGGTCTTGAGCGCCATGTTCGCGTTCTGCTCGATGAGCAGGATCGTCACGCCCTGACGGTTGATCTCGCGGATGATGTCGAAAATACCCTGCACCACCAGCGGCGCGAGCCCCAGCGAGGGTTCGTCCATCATCAGCACCTTCGGGCGCGACATCAGCCCCCTGCCGACCGCGAGCATCTGCTGCTCGCCGCCGGAGAGCGTGCCCGCGAGCTGCCACGAACGCTCGGCAAGACGCGGGAACAGCTCGTAGACCCACTGCACGTCCTTCTCGACGCCATCCTTGTCGCGGCGCAGGTACGCGCCCGCCTTCAGGTTTTCCAGCACCGTCAGGTTCGCGAACACGCGCCGCCCCTCCGGCACCTGCGCGACGCCCGCGGCGAGCACCTGATGGATGGGCTTGCCGAGCAGCTCCTGCCCGTCGTAGGTCACGGAGCCCGCCTTCGCCTTGACCAATCCCGAGATGGTGCGCAGCGTCGTGGACTTGCCCGCGCCGTTCGCGCCGATGAGCGTGACGATCTTGCCGTCCGGCACCTCCATGTCGATGCCGCGCAGCGCCTGGATGCCGCCGTAGGCGACCTGGAGGTTTTCGATCTTAAGCATCCTCTTCCACCCCCAGATATGCGTCGATGACGCGCGGATCGTTTTGGATGACCTCCGGCGTGCCGTGCGCGATGAGCTTGCCGAAGTCGATGACGTAGATGCGGTCGGAGATGTCCATGACGAGATCCATGTGGTGCTCGATGAGCAGGATCGTCATGCCGAACTCCGTGCGGATGCGCCCGATGAACGCCGTCAGCTCGGCGGTCTCCTGCGGGTTCATGCCCGCCGCCGGCTCGTCGAGCATCAGCAGCTTCGGCTTCGTCGCCAGCGCGCGGGCGATCTCCAGCAGCGCCGCGACCTCGGCGCGCTGGTCGGCCTCCTCCGCGCGGTTCGCGTGGAGCGTGGCGGAGAGGAAGCTGCTGGTCTTGAGCATATGCTTGGCGATGAGCACGTTGTCGAACACCGTCTGCGTCTTCCACAGGCGGATGTTCTGGAACGTGCGCGCCATGCCGAGCGCCGTCAGCTTGTCGGGCGTCGGGCGGAGCACCGGCTCATTCGCGTACAGCGCCGCGTCGGAGCCCTTGTACTGCTTTTTCATCTTGCCCTGCGGGTGGTTGCGCACGACGGGCGCGCCCAGAAAGCTCACCTGCCCGTTCGTCGGCTCGTAGACGCCGGTGATCGCGTTGAACGCGGTGGTCTTGCCCGCGCCGTTGGGGCCGATGAGCGCGACGATCTCGCCCTCGCCCACCTCCATCGAGAGGTCGTCCACCGCGACGACGCCGCCGAACTGCATCGTGACGTGGTCGAGGCGCAGGACGCTCTGCCGTTCACTCATTGCCGCTCACCTCCCCGCGCTTCGTCTTTTTCCGCAGCGCCTCGGGCAGCTCACGGTCGCCCATGATGCCCTTGCGGAAGAAGAGCACGACGACCATGATGATGACCGAGAACACGACCAGCCGGAAGCCGTTGCGGAACACCGTCGGCGCGGTGATGCCGAGGAACGTGCCGGAGTCCAGCCCGCGCAGCCACCACTCGGACGCGGAGATGAACAGCAGCGCGCCGATGACGGAGCCGGAGATCGAGCCGATGCCGCCGAGCACGACCATGAGCAATATCTCGTAGGTCATGGCGGATTTGAAGTTGTTCGCCTGCGCGATGGAGAGCACCATCGCCATCGTCGCGCCGGAGACGCCGGCAAAGAAGCAGCTCGTGCAGAACGAGAGCATCTTGTGTCTGGCGAGGTTGATGCCCATCGCCTCGGCGGCGACCTCGTCGTCGCGGATGGCTTGGAACGCGCGCCCGTAGGTGGAGTTCACCAGCAGCACGATCAGCGCGATGCACAGCGTCGCGATCAGCACGGGCACGAAGGTCGAGAGGCTGACCGTCGTTTCCCCGAGCTTGAGCTTGAACGTCGAGCAGCGGGCAAAATTCTTCAAAAGGTTCGAGCCGTTCGTGATGGGGCCGAGCTTCTTCCACTGGAAGATGGCGCGGATGATCTCGGCGAAGCCGAGCGTCGCGATGGCGAGGTAGTCGCTCTTGAGCCGCAGCACCGGAAGCCCGATCAGGTACGCGAACAGCGCCGCGACCGCCCCCGCGAGCAGCACCGCGAGCAGCACGCCCAGCGCCGTGCCGAAGCCGCCGAGGGCGCCTCCCAGCGTCTCGGGGAACGAGACGCGCACCGCGGCGTCGAAGTACTGGTACACGGTGTCGCGCGCGTCGGACGGGATGGTGAAGATGGCGTAGGTGTACGCGCCGATGAGCATGAAGCCCGCGTGCCCCAGCGAGAACAGCCCCGTGAAGCCGTTGAGCAGGTTCATCGACACGGCGGCGAGCGCGTAGACCGAGCCCTTTTGCAGCACGGTCAGCAGCATATACGCCTTGCTGGTGGGCTTGATGGTCTGGTCGAGCACCAGCACCAGCGCGAGGAACACAAGCACCGCCGCGAGGGAGATCAGATTTTTGCGCGTCTGCGCTTTTCTGTCGATCACAGCCGTCCCCCCCTTACACTTTGTCCGTGGTCTTCTCGCCGAACAGGCCCGTCGGCTTGAAGACCAGAATGACGATGAGGAGCACGAAGGTCACGGCGTCGGAAAACGTCGAGAAGTCCACCTGCTCGGCGATCAGCCCCTGCGTGATGAGGATGGTGTCGAGACCCTTGATGATGCTCTCGGAGATGCCGATGATAAACGCGCCGACGACCGCGCCGGGGATCGATCCGATGCCGCCGAACACCGCCGCGACAAACGCCTTGAGCCCGGGCATCGCGCCCGAGGTCGGGACGATGCCCGGGTAGTTCGAGAAGAACAGCAGCGAGCCGACGGCGGCGAGGAACGTGCCGATGACGAACGTGACGGAGATGACGCTGTTGATGCGGATGCCCATCAGCTCCGCCGTCTCAAAATCCTTGGACACGGCGCGCATCGCCATGCCGATCTTCGTGTGGTTGATGAGGAAGACCAGCGCGAACACGAGCGCCACCGTCAAAAACGGCGTAATGACCGTGACGCGCGTGGTCGTCGCGCCGAACACGGTGATCTTATCCGAGATCCACGGGATCTCGGGATAGTTCTTGTTCAGTCCCCCCGTGATGTAGAGGGCGAGGTTTTGCAGTAAGTAGCTCACGCCGATGGCGGAGATCATGACCGACATACGCGGCGCGGTGCGCAGCGGCTTGTACGCCACGCGCTCGATGGTGAAGCCGAGCAGCACGGTCAGCGCGATCATCAGCGGGATCGCCGCGTAGAGCGGCATCGCCGCCGCGAAATAGACCATCATCAGCCCCGCGACCATGAACACGTCGCCGTGGGCGAAGTTGATCAGGCGCAGAATGCCGTAGACCATCGTGTAGCCGACGGCGATCAGCGCGTATTGCCCGCCCACCGAGATGCCCGAGAGCAGGTACGGCAGGACGGTATTCCACAGGCCCATGCAGGGTTCCCCCCTTGTTTCTTTAAAAAACCGGCGGGAGCGAGTGCTCCCGCCAGTCGGATATTCCGTTACTCCACGGTCGCGACGGTGACGAAGTCCCAAACGCCCGTCTCGGTGTTGCACTCCTTGACGAACGCGCTGTCGCGCATGGCGTCGCCGATGTCGTCGAAGGCGATCGCGCCGGTCACGCCGGTGTAGGTCAGGCTCGGCAGCACCGCGAGCACGTCCGCGGGCTCGGTGGAGCCGGCGGCCTTGAGCGCCTCGAGCGCGACGTAGTAGGCGTCGTAGCCCATGGCGGTGACCGCCGCGAGCTCGTCGTTGCCGCCGTTGTTCGCCTTGGCGGTGGCGTCGCTGTTGATCCACGCCTTGATGCCCGCGTCAAAGTCCGCGTCCGCGCCCTCCTGATAGAAGGTCGTCACGCAGATCTTGAGGTCGGTGCCCTTGGCGGCCTCAAGGATGACGTTGGAATCCCAGGTGTCGCCCGCGAGGATGGGCATACCCAGCGTCTGGGCGTCCGCCTTGGCGATGATCTGCGCCGCGGCCTCGGTCGAGACCGGGGAGAAGAACACGTCGCAGCCCTGGTTCTGGGCGTTGGTGATATAGGTGGAGTAGTCGCTGGTGCCCTCGGGGAAGGTCTCCTGCACGCAGGCGTCCGCGCCGAACGCCTGGACGAAGTAGTTGACC
>JAFSZQ010000058.1 GCA_017458885.1 Oscillospiraceae bacterium | reverse complement strand
TGAAATCGCCGGGAGCATCCGTCAGGTCAATCGTGGCGCTGCGCTCGACGGTGGCGGTGCTCGCGGTCACGTCGCTGCCGCGCATGGGCGGCGCGGCGCCCAACGGTTCCGTGACCGCGACGACGGTCGCGGAGAGCCCCTCCTATGGCATGACCGCCGACGACGGCGCTGCCGAGGAAGCCGCGCCCGCCGAGGCGGAGACGGCGGAGGAGCCGATGGAGGAGAAGAGCCTCTACCTGACGCGCAACGCCGCCGCCGAGCCGGAGAGCGCCGCCGACATGGCGGCGGAGGAGCCGCCGACGCTGACGCTGACGGGCGCGGGGGCGGCGGACTGGCTGCGGAACAACGGCTGGCAGGGCGAGAGCGGCGACTGGTACGCCGACGCCGCGCTGCTGCGCGCGCTGCCGGAGGGTCTGGCGACGGACGAAGCGCCGCCCGAGGGCTACGACGGCGCGGTGCGCGTGGAGCTGGAGGTGGCGGGATGACGGTCGGGACGCAGGTCTTGCTTTACTTCGCCATCCTGCTCGGCCTCCTCGCGCTGGCGGTCTGCTTCGCTCGGCGGAGCGGCCGGCACCGCGCTTTCGCGGTGCTGGGCGCGGTCTGGGTCGTCATCGTCGACCGTCACGTCAAGCAGCTCATCGTCGCGCATCTCGCCCTCGGCGGGACGGCGCCGCTGCTGCCCGGGCTGTTCCGCCTCGAGCGCGTGCACAACTACGGCGCGGCGTGGTCGAGCTTTTCCGGCGCGCGGTGGCTGCTCGTTGCCGTTACGGCGGCCGCGCTGCTTGCGCTCGGCTTTCTCGCGGTGAAGCGCGTGAAGCGCCCGCTCGGCGTCTGGGCGCTGTGGCTCATCATCGGCGGCGGGGCGGGCAACCTCGTCGACCGCGTGGGGCGCGGCTACGTCGTGGATATGATCGCGGCGGAGTTCGTCGATTTCCCCGTGTTCAATATCGCCGACATCTTCGTCACCTGCGGCGCCGCCGCGGCGGCGGTGTACTATTGGAAGGATTGGGAGAAAGCGGATGGAACCGGTCGTCCTGACAACGGAACAGGGGCGGAATAGCCGCCTCGATGCGTTCGTCGCGGATGCGATGGGCGTCACGCGCTCCGCCGCCGCGCGGCTCGTCGGGGACGGGCGCGTGCTCGTGGACGGCAAGCGCGCGCCCAAAAGCTGCCGTTTGACGGGCGGGGAGATCGTCGCCGTCACGCTGCCGGAGCCGGAGCCCATCGACGCCGCGCCGCAGGATATTCCGCTCGACGTGGTGTACGAGGACGCGGATGTGATCGTGGTCAACAAGCCGTCGGGCATGGTCGTCCACCCCGCGCCCGGGCACCCCGACGGCACGCTCGTCAACGCGCTGCTGTACCACTGCGGCGGCTCGCTCTCCGGCGTCGGCGGCGCGCTGCGCCCGGGCATCGTGCACCGCATCGACCGCGACACCAGCGGGCTCATCCTCGCCGCGAAGAACGACGCGGCGCACCAGAGCCTCGCCGCGCAGCTCAAGGATCACACGCTCGCGCGGACGTATGAGGCGATCGTCGTCGGCGGGATGCGCGGCGACGCGGGCACGGTGGACGCGCCCATCGCGCGCGACCCGCGCGACCGCAAGCGCATGGCGGTGGTCGTCGGCGGGCGCGACGCGGTGACGCACTGGGAGGTCGTCGCGCGTTACGCGGGCCATACGCACGTCCGCTGCCGCCTCGAGACGGGGCGCACGCACCAGATCCGCGTGCACATGGCGCACCTCGGACACCCCATTTTGGGCGACACGGTCTACGGCGCGAAAAAGCCCGTCGCGGGCCTGACGGGACAGTGCCTCCACGCGACGGGGCTGCGGTTCCGCCACCCCCGCACGGGCGAGGCGGTGGAGCTGACGTGCCCGCTGCCGGACGAGTTCGCGGCGATGCTGAAAAAACTGAACGGATGAAAAGCGGAAGCGCAGGCGCGCTTCCGCTTCTTTTTTTTGCCTACAGCACGTTTTTCACCGTCAGCCGCTGCATCTCCGCCACGACGCGGAGCTGCACGTCGAGCTGCGCCGCCGCCACGCGGAACTCCGGCTCGTCCCGCTCCGCGGCGAAGCCCTCCGCCGCCGCGAACAGCTCGTCCGCCGCGTCCAGCTCGTCGTGCGCGGTGACGATGTGGAAATAGGCGTGCTTCGCCTCCCACGCCTCCCGCGTCTCGCGGACGATGCGCGCCGCGCCGTCCCAGTTCCCGCGCGCCGCCGCGTCTTGCGCGTCCGTGAGCGCGGCGCGCCACGGCGTGACGGCGGCGTCCATCGCCGCGGCGTTCCACAGCGACGCGCCGAGCAGCAGCGCGAGTACCGCGGCGGGGATCCAGAAGTATTTCACCGCTTCGCCTCCTTCCCGACGCAGAGCACCTTGCCCGCGCCGTCCACGGTCAGCAGCAGCACCTCGCGCGCGTCGCGGAAGCCGTGCGCGCGGAGCGTTTTCTCGAGCCACGCCGCGTCCAGCCCGCAATTTCGGAGCGCGGTCTTCAGCACGCGCCCGTCGTTGACGAGCACGGCGGGGAGGAACACGTCGTCCTTCACGGGCCTGCCGAGCTGGCGCGGCGTCGCGGGCGCGTCGTCGGGGTAGAGCAGCACCGAGAGCTGCCCGTTCGTCTCGAGCACCGCGTACTTGACCGTCGCGAGGTCGGTCACGCCCTGCGCGCGCAGCTCCTCCAGCAGCTCGTCGAGCGTGAAACGGTTGCGCCGCAGCGCGTCTTGCCGGATGACGCCGTTTTCGATGAGCGTCGTCGGGTTGCCGCAGATCAGGCGGTGGAAGCGGACGCTGCGCATCGAGAAAAACGAGAGCAGCATCGAGAGCGACAGCAGCGTGACGATGGGCAGCGCGCCGTTCAGGAGCGGAATGCCGAAATCCTGCATCGGCACGGCGGCGAGGTCGGAGATGAGCAGCATCAGCACCAGCTCCACCGGCTCCAGCTCGCCGATCTGCCGCTTGCCCATCGCGCGGATGCCGACGATCAGCAGCAGATACAGCGCGACGGTGCGCGCGAACGCGGTCGCCATGACAAGCCCCCTTTGGAACCCGCCGGTCGGAATTCCGTGCCAGGAAACCGAACCGGCGGCGCTTTTTTTGGACAGTTTTCTCCGCCGCGTCCGGTTTTATCCGAAACGCGGAAAAATTTTTCAGCCGGCCGAACGATGGTTCAAATTGCCGCAAAGCCGCTTGTCCAAAGGCTTCGCGGCAATCTGATTTTTTCATAAAAAGTTGCGTATTCCTGTATTTGGACAAAAATCTGGAAATATCTACTTGCAATTTCCGTTTCACTGTTCTATCATAGCATCACGAAATCGTGGTAGTATAGTAATATAATGTTATGATGCTACAGTACATTAAAATAGGACAAGCGACAGACGAGATGGGAGGTATGCCCGATGAAAGGCAAGGATACGGCGCAAGGACTGGCGCGCGTGAGAGAGGGCCCGGAAAGCGGGCTCGTCGTAACGGACGCGCTGCTGTCCCGCTATTGGGAAAGCCTGCGGGAGAAGGGCGTGCGCGAGGAAACGCTGCTGACCTACCAGAAGCGGCTGGCGCTGCTTTGGCGGGAGTCGGGCGAGCGGTACGTCGGACGCGACACGGTCAAGCAGGCGGTGGATCGGCTGATCGAGGGCGGCTACGCCAACCAGACCGTCAACATGATGCTCACGGCGGTGAACGGACTGCTGAACTTCGCGCAGCGGCGGGAGCTGCAGTACACCCGCCGGCTCGAGACCGACACGGCGCAGCCGGAGCTGGCGCGCGGGGAATACCTCCGCCTGCTGGGCGCGGCAAAGGCGCTGGGGAAGGAGCGGACGTATCTGCTGGTCAAGACCTTCGCGACGCTGGGGCTGGACGTGCAGCTCCTGCCCGCGCTGACGGTGGAGGTCGCCCACTCGGGCGTGTACGCCGACGGCGGACAGATACGGGCGCTGCCCAGATGTCTGCGCGAGGAGCTGCTCGCCTACGCGGAGCGGCGCGGCATCACGAGCGGGCCGCTGTTCCTGACCGAGGAGCGGCAGCCGATGAGCCGGACGTACATCACCAACAGCGTCAAGCAGCTCGCCAAGACCGCGCAGGTGGACGAGCGGAAATGTAATCCACGCAGCCTCAAGCGGCTGTATCAGACGACGCGGGAAAATCTCCGCGCCGATCTCGCGCTCCTGTTGGAGCAGGCGTACGAACGCCTGCTGGAGCAGGAACAGGCGGCCATCGGCTGGTAAGGGAGCCGCCGGCGGCGGAATACATCCACACAACGAATTTTTGAGAAAGGAAAGGAACGAGTTGTGAAAACGAAAGTATTATCTTGGATCCTCACGCTGTCGCTGCTGCTGGGTATGCTTCCGGCATTCCCGATGCAGACGGCGCAGGCGGCGGACAGCAATCCCTGGACGAACTATGCCGCGACGACCGCGCCCGGCACCGTGACCTACCGCGGGCAGACGTGCTACGCCATCGGCACGGCGGCGCAGCTCGCCTGGTTCGCCAAGCAGGTGCAGAACGCCAGCGCGGGCGCCGCCATCCTCAGCGCGAACATCGTGCTGACGGCGGACATCAACCTGAACGACCACCTTTGGACGCCGATCTACCGCCACACGGGCGAGGTGTTTTCGCAGGTGCAGTTCCAGACGA
>JAFSZQ010000057.1 GCA_017458885.1 Oscillospiraceae bacterium | reverse complement strand
GTACGAAACGGAACTGACGAACAACGGTGCGAACCTCTCGCAGGGGCAGCGTCAGCTGCTCTCGATCGCGCGCGCCGCGGTCGCCGACCCGCCGGTGATGATCCTCGACGAGGCGACGTCCTCCATCGACACGCGCACCGAGGCAGCCGTCCAGCGCGGCATGGACAAGCTGATGGAAGGACGCACGGTGTTCGTCATCGCGCATCCGCTCTCAACGGTCATGGACGCGGACGTCATCATGGTGCTCGACCACGGGCGCATCATCGAGCGCGGCACGCACGACGCGCTGATCGCCGAAAAGGGCGTGTACTACCGGCTGTACACGGGGGCGTTTGAATTGGAATAAAAAAATTTCCGCCGCACGGCGGAAATTTTTTTATCAGTTTCGCAGGCTGTGCAGCGGCGCGGGTATCCTGCCGCCGCGGGCGATGAACGCCGCGCTGCTCTCGCGGTGCACCGGCATCACCGGCGCGCTGCCGAGCAGGCCGCCCATCTCGATGGAATCCCCCACCTGCTTTCCAGGCACGGGCAGGACGCGCACCGCCGTCGTCTTGTTGTTCACCATGCCGATCGCCGCCTCGTCCGCGATGATCGCGGCGATGGTCTCGGCGCTCGTGTCGCCCGGGACGGCGATCATGTCCAGCCCCACCGAGCACACGCAGGTCATCGCCTCGAGCTTGTCGATGGTCAGCGCGCCCGAGAGCGCCGCCGCGATCATGCCCTCGTCCTCGCTGACGGGGATGAACGCGCCGGAGAGCCCGCCGACGCTGCTCGACGCCATCACGCCGCCCTTTTTCACCGCGTCGTTCAAAAGCGCGAGCGCCGCCGTCGTGCCGTGCGTGCCGCAGGTCTCCAGCCCCATCTCCTCCAGGATGCGCGCCACGCTGTCGCCCACCGCGGGCGTCGGCGCGAGGCTCAAGTCCACGATGCCAAACGGCGTGTCCAGCCGGCGGCTCGCCTCCTGCGCGACGAGCTGCCCCATGCGCGTGACGCGGAACGCGGTCTTTTTCACCGTCTCCGCCACCACGTCGAACGGCGCGCCCTTGACGCTTTGCAGCGCGTGGTACACCACGCCCGGGCCGCTGACGCCGACGTTGATGACGCGCTCCGCCTCGCCCACGCCGTGGAACGCGCCCGCCATAAACGGGTTGTCCTCCACCGCGTTGCAGAACACGACCAACTTCGCGCAGCCCAGCGCGTCACGGTCGGCGGTACGCAAGGAAGTTTCCTTTACGATGCGCCCCATCAGCGCCACGGCGTCCATGTTCAGTCCCGCGCGCGTCGAGCCGACGTTCACCGACGCGCAGACCAGCTCCGTGCGGTCCAGCGCCTCGGGGATGGAGCGCAGGAGCTTCTCGTCCGCCGCCGTCATGCCCTTGTGTACGAGCGCGCTGTAGCCGCCGATGAAGTTCACGCCGCATTCTCTTGCCGCCCGATCGAGCGCGAGGGCGAAGGGAACGTAGTCCTCCGCGTCGCTCGCGGCGGCGACGAGCGCCATCGGCGTGACGGAGATGCGCTTGTTGACGATGGGGATGCCAAACTCGCGCTCGATGTCCTCCCCCACGCGGACGAGGCGCTCGGCGCAGCGCGTGATCTTGTCGTATATCTTGCCGCACGCCGCCTTCGCGTCCGGATCGCAGCACGAGAGGAGCGAGATGCCCATCGTGACGGTGCGGATGTCGAGGTGCTGCCGGTCGATCATCTCAATGGTCGAAAGGATCTCTTTTTGTGTCAGCATGGCTCGCCTCTTATATCTCGTGCATGGCGTCGAAAATTTCCTGCCGCTGGATGCGGATGGAGACGCCCAGCTCGCGCCCGAGCGCGTCGCAGGCGTCCGCGACCTCGCCGAACGGCGCGGTCATCTTTTCGAGATCGACTGCCATGACCATCGTAAAATCCCCCTGCAGGATGGTCATGGAGATGTCGAGGATGTTGATCTGATACTCCGCCATCTTGACGCACACGGCGGCGGTGATGCCCACCTTGTCGCGCCCGATGACGCTGACGATCGCGTTCATATGTATTTCTCCTTGGAAAGATGATGTGGTTGTGCTATCATATCATAAGACAGAAAAAAATCAACCCGAGAGGTACCGCCATGCTCCGCATCCGCTACAACGCCCCCGTCGTGCTGACCTACGCGCTGCTCGCGCTGCTGCTCCTGCCGCTGGACACGCTCACCGGCGGCTGGACGACGCTGCATCTGTTCAGCGTCTACCGCTGCTCCCTGCTCGACCCGCTGGCGTATATCCGCTTCTTCGGGCACGTGCTGGGGCACGCGGGGCTGGCGCATTACATGAGCAATATGCTGCTGTTGCTGCTCGTCGGCGCGCCGCTCGAGGAAAAGTACGGCAGCCGCGCGCTGCTGCTCTACATCGCCGCGACCGCGCTCGCGACGGGGCTGGTGGAGTTTCTCTTCTTCCCCGGCTCCGCGCTGCTCGGCGCGTCTGGCGTGGTGTTCATGATGATCGTGCTCTCGTCGTTCACCGCGACGGAGCGCGGCGCGGTGCCGCTGACGCTGATCCTCGTCGTGACGCTCTACCTCGGCGGCGAGATCGTCGCGGGGCTCAGGAGCGCGGACAACATCTCGCAGCTCACGCACATCGTCGGCGGCGTATGCGGCATGGTCTTCGCCTTCTCCGGCGGCGGCGCGAAGCGCGGACGGCGGCGCTGAACGGCGTTCAGTCCCCGTTCTTGAACCGCTCGCGGTGCCCGCTCATGATCTGCGCGAGCAGCACGCCCGTGTCCGGCGGCGTGAAGGTGACGGCGTTCGCGCCGGCGGCGACGGTCTCGCGGATGCTGTCCTCCGTCGGCCCGCCCGTCGCCATGATCGGCAGGTCGGGATGCCGCTCGCGCAAAACTTTGACCACGGCGGGCGTCTGCGCGCTCGCCGCGACGTTCAGGATGTCCGCGCCGGCGGCGAGGCGCGCCTCGGTGTCCTGCTCGGCGGAGACGATGGTCGCGATCACAGGGATATCCACCGCGCGCTTGATCTGATGCAGCACGTCGGGCATCACGGGCGCGTTGACGACCACGCCGAACGCGCCCATGTTCTCCGCCGCGAGCGCCTGGTTGACCGAACGCTCGCCGGAGGTGAATCCGCCGCCCACGCCGAAGAACACCGGCATATCCGCCGCGCTCATCACCGCGCTGACGATGCGCGGCTGGGGCGTGAAGGGATAGACGGCGATGACCGCGTCGGCGTTCGTGTTGGCGATGATGGCGACGTCGGTGGAGAACATGATGGACTTGAGCAGCCGCCCGAAGATGCGGATGCCGCTGCACGTTTCGATGGCCTCGGGCGCGGCGACCATGTGGTTGCGCAGCACGCCGGTGTAGTTGACGGGACTTCTCATTGCTGTCACACTCCTTTGCGTAAGATCAGGGCGCGTCGTCCGTGAAATGGACGTGGGAAAAGATGTGGTCGGAACAGAAGCAGTGGTAGCCCGCGCAGCGCGAGCAATAGCGGAACTCCAGCTCGGGGTCCGTCTCGTTCGTGCGTCCGCAGACCGCGCAGACGCGCAGCCCCGTGTTCGCGCCGCGCGCCTCGTGCCGCGCCTCCGCGGCGGCGCGGC
>JAFSZQ010000056.1 GCA_017458885.1 Oscillospiraceae bacterium | reverse complement strand
TGTCGAAGCGGTCGGCAAACGCCGCGAGCACGCTCTGGCAGCAGTTGCAGCCCTGCCCGTGGCAGGCGTTCGCAAGCTCCATCCGGTTCATCGTTCGTCCTCCTTCGCAAGCTGCAGCAGCTTTCTCATGCGGTGGTTGAGGCAGGATTTGGTCAGCGGCGGGTCAAAGGTCTCCGCCAGCTCCGAAAGCGACAGTTCGGGATGCAGCAGCCGCGCGATCACGACCTCCTGCAGGTCGGCGGAGAGCGCCTGAAATGCGCCGGACTCGGCAAGCCGCGTCAGCGCCGCGACCTGTGCCTGCGACGCCGCGACGGACTTCTCCAGATTCGCCGCGTCGCAGTTCACGCGGCGGTTGACCGTGTTGCGCATGGACTTCTCGACCTTCGCCGCCATGACCTCCATCGCCGCGGCCGGCGCGCCGATCAGGGTCAGCAGGTCGGCGATGTTCTCGCTGTGCTTGAAGTAGGTCACGCTGTTGCCGCCGCGCGCGACGTCCTTCGGCTCGAAGCCCATGTCCCGCAGCAGCGCCTCGGTCTCGCGCCCGACCTGCAAGTGCGCGGTGGCGAGCTCGAGGTGGTACCGCTTGCGCGGGTCGGTGACGCTGCCGCCCGCGAGGAACGCGCCGCGCAGATACGCCGCGCGGCAGTGCTCCTCCTCGAGCAGCGCGAAGTTGACGTGCAGCGCGAAGTGCTGCGCGGGGTCGTAGCCCAGCGCCTGCCAGATCGCCGCGAGCTTGTCCGCCGCCGTGATGCGGAAGATGCGCTTCCCCGCGCCGCTCTCGTCCGGCAGCACGTCGAAGCGCACGCCGAACGCCTTTTGAAAGAGCTTTGGCAGACGCGATGCGAACTCCTCGCTCTCGGTGACGATGCGCGCCTCGCCGGACGTGAAGCCGCCCGCGTAGAGCAGCACGCCGCAGCTCTCCGCGAGCGCGCAGCATTTGCGCTGGAGCGGCGCCTTGCACAGCTCGCGTTTGACCTCTCCCGCAAAGGACACCGCTCTCGCCTCCTTACCCATGCGTCATGTCGCGTCTGGTCATATCCCTGTGGTTCTCGCTGACGGGGTAGCCGAGCTTCGCGATGCGCTCCGCCAGCTCGCGCGCAATGGCGACGCTGCGGTGCCGCCCGCCGGTGCAGCCGACGGCGACGACCAGCATCGTCTTCCCCTCCTCCGTATAGCGCGGGAGCAGGAATCGCAGCAGCTCCTCGAGCTTATCCAGAAACTCCCGCGTCTGATCGAACGAGAGGACATAGTCGCGCACCGGCGCGTCCATGCCGGTCTTGTCGCGCAGCTCGGGGAGGTAAAACGGGTTCGGCATGAAGCGCACATCGAACACCAGATCCGCCTCCGGCGGGATGCCGTGCTTGTAGCCGAACGAAACGACGCTCACCGTCAGCCGATGCTCCCGCGTCTTGTCGCCAAAGAGGGCGTACAGCTCGCTGTTGAGCTTGGAGGCGGGAAGGCGCGTCGTGTCGATGACGAAATCCGCCTGCTCGCGCAGGGGGCGCAGCAGCTCCTCCTCGCGCCGCGCGGCGTCCTCGATGCTGTCGCCGTCGCGCTGGAGCGGGTGCGGGCGGCGCGTTTCCTTGTGGCGGCTGATGATGGTCTCCCGCGACGCCGCGAGGAACAGCAGCCGGCAGTTGACGCCCCGCGCGCGCAGCCGTCCCACGGTTTCCAGCAACGACGGAAAGCCCGCGCTTCCGCCGCGGATGTCGCTCACCAGCGCCGTGCGCGTGAATCCGCTTTCGGCGCAGAAGGCGGCGAACCGCTCGATCAACTGGGCGGGCATATTGTCCACCGTATAATAGCCCATATCCTCCAGGAACTTCGCCGCGCGGCTCTTCCCCGCGCCGGACAGTCCCGTGACGATCAGAATTTCCATACGCTCCCCCTATCGGACGATCTTGATCTCCGGCTCCAGCCGGACGCCAAAGGCGTCGTAGACCGCCGTCTGTATCCTTTCGATGAGCGCAAGCACGTCGGCGCAGGTCGCGCCGCCCACGTTGACGATGAAGCCCGCGTGCTTCGGCGAGACCTCCGCGCCGCCGACGCGCGCGCCCTTGAGCCCCGCGTCCTCGATGAGCCGCCCCGCGAACTGCCCCGCGGGACGCTTGAACGCGCTGCCCGCGCTGGGGTACTCGAGCGGCTGGGACGCCTTGCGCCGCGCCATCAGGTCGTCCATGCGGGCTTTGATCGCGTCCGGCTCCCCCGCCCGCAGCCGCACCGACGCGCGCAGCACGACCGCCTCCGGCTCGTCGGTAAAGACGCTGTGACGGTAGGAAAGCCGCAATTCGTCCGCGCCGAGCGTCCGCACGCCGTCAGGAAACAGCGCCGTCGCCTCGGTCAGCACGTCCGCGAGCGAGCCGTCGTAAGCGCCCGCGTTCATCACCACGCCGCCGCCGACGCTGCCCGGGATGCCGTGGGCGAACTCCAGCCCCGTCAGCCCCGCGCGCCACGCCTCCGCCGCGAGCCGCGCAAGCGACGCGCCCGCGTCCGCGGCAAGCTCCGTTTTCCCCGTGCGGCGGACGGACGCCATCGCGCCCGTCGCGATCACGACGGCGTCCAGCCCCTCGTCGGGGAACAGCACGTTCGTCCCGTTGCCGAGCAGGACGCGGCGGACGTCCGCCTCCCGCAAGACGCCGTCGAGCACGATCAGCTCCTCGGCGGTCTTCGGGAACGCCATGCGCCGCGCCGCGCCGCCGATGCGAAACGACGTGTGCTTCGCGAGCGGCTCGTCGCGCAGCCAGGTCAGCTCCGGCAGATATGCCCCGATCCGTTCGTCCAGTGCGGTCTCCCACGCCATAACCTTGCTCCTTGCTTATTTGGAATCCTGGTCGATCCGGCGGTCGATCTTCTCCACGAAGGTCTGCGCCGAGTTGAATCCGTATTTCTTCTGGCGGTTGTTCATCGCCGCGATCTCCGCGATGCCCGCGAGGTTGCGCCCCGCGCGCACGGGGATCGTCACACAGGGGACGGAGATGTCGAGTATCTGCATATAGTCCTCGTCGAGACCGAGGCGGTCGTAGACGTAGCCGTCCGTCCACTCCTCGAACTTGATGACGAGGTCGATCTGCGTGCTCTCCTGCACCGCGCCCATGCCGAAGATCTGCTGGATGTCGATCACGCCGACGCCGCGCACCTCGAGGTAGCCGCGGATCAGTTCGGGCGCGCTGCCGATGAGCGAGTTGCCGATGCGCCGTATCTCCACCGCGTCGTCCGCCACGAGGCGGTGTCCGCGCTTGATGAGCTCAATGGCGGTCTCGCTCTTGCCGATGCCGGAATCCCCCACGATGATGACGCCCTCGCCGTAGACGTCGAGCAGCACGCCGTGGCGCGTGATGGTCGGCGCGAGCTCGTGGTTGAGGTAGTCGATGGCGAGGCTCGTGAACTCGACCGCCGAGAGCTTCGTGCGCAGCAGCGTGCGCGCGTAGTGCCGCGCCATTGCCTGACATTCTGGGAACACCTCAAGATTGCGCGAGACGATGAACGCCGGTATCTCGTAGCTGAAGAGGTCCGCGAACCGCTTGCGCCGCTCGTCGGAGGAAAAGCCGCGCAGGTACTCGACCTCGGACTTGCCGATGATCTGAAGGCGCTCAGGGTCGAAATAGTCGAAAAAGCCCGCGAACTGCAGGCCCGGGCGGTTGACGTCCGTGATGGTCAGCGTGCGCGTGTCGTAGTCCATGCCCTCGTGGACGACCTCCATCTGGAATTTCTCGACGACTTCCTTTACCTTGACGCTGCGATCTGTCTTCATGGCGCGTTCCTCCGACCGTATTCTATGTACGTCACATTATAAACGGTTCCGCTTCCATTTACAAGCAAAACGCGGATTTTTCGCGCCGATGCGGCGCGTCAAAAATTTTTCGGTTTTTTTCAAATTTGCCCTTGCATTTTGCGGTTCCATCTGTTATCATATCAAATGCTTGTTCGGGGACGACCCGATCCAGTCGATTTGATTACAGCAAGGAGGTGCAACGGATGGCAAAGTGCGAATTCTGCGACAAGGGCGTGACCTTCGGCATCAAGGTCTCCCACTCCCACCGCCGCTCCAACCGCATGTGGAAGCCCAATGTCAAGCGCGTCAAGGCGATCGTTGACGGTACGCCCCGCCATGTGTACGTTTGTACCCGCTGTCTGCGCTCGGGCAAAGTGACCCGCGCGATCTAACAAACGAAGAGACAGCCGCTTTGCGGCTGTCTCTTTTCATTTGCCGCCTTCGGGCGGCAAATTTTTTCCGTCCGGCGTCACATATATCGTCCGATACGTCTCGTAGACCACAAATCCCGGCCGCGCGCCGGCGGGCTTTTTGACGTACTTCACGCTCGTGTAATCCACCGGCACGTTCGCGCTCTCCCGCGCCTGCGAAAAATACGCCGCGAGCGCCGCCGCCTCCGTGATGCTCCGCTCGTCCGGCTCGGCTCCGAGCGTACAGAGGATGACGTGCGAGCCGTGTATCTTCTGCGCGTGGAACCAGAGGTCGCGCTTGTCCGCGCGCTTGAGCGTGAGCTGGTCGTTCTGCGCGTTGCTGCGCCCGACCAGCACGCGCAGACCCGCGCTCGTGCGGTACTCGCGCGGCGCGAAGGCGCGCTTTTGCTCCTTTTTCTCCCTCCCGCGGCGCAGATAGCCCGTCTCCTGCAGCTCGCGGCGGATCTCCGCGAACTCCTGCTCCGTCTCCGAGAGCGAGAGCTCCTGCAGCACGCTCTCTAAATACGCGCGCTCCGCCTCCGCCTTGGCGATCTGCCCGCGCAGGTGCGCCTCGGCGCTCTTCGCCTTGCTGTAGCGTTTGTAGTACTTCGCGGCGTTCTGCTGGGGCGTGAGCAGCGGGTCGAGCGGTATGCGCACCTCCGGCTGGCCGTCCTCGTAATAGTTCTCCGCCGCGAGGCTCGCCATGCCGCGCTCCATCCGATAGAGATTCGCCGTGATGAGGTCGCCGCAGAGCCGCAGCTGGTCCCGCTCCTGCGTCGCGGCGTACTCGCGCTTGAGCGTCTCGCTCTTGCGCGCCATGCGGTCGCGGGCAGTCGTCGCTGCGCGCACCAGCTCTTTTCCCCGCCGTGCGCAAATCTCCTGACGCTCGCGCAGGTCGTAGAACTCGTCGAGCAGCGCCGAAAAGCTCTCCCGCGGCTCCACCGCCGTCTCCGCGCCGTACTGCGTGATGGGCAGGTAGGTGAAATCCGCCGCTTTGCCGTCGCGCAGGAGCATCGTCGGCGTGAAATCGCCGTGTTGCAGCCTGTCCGCAAGTGATTTTACTTCACACATAAGCGCCGCGCGGCGCGGCGCGTCCAACTCGCAGAACCGCGTGTCCGTCGCGCCGCAGGCGCGGTGGACGAGCTCGCGCGCAACGAGCGGCGAGACGCCGGCATAGTGCGCGACGAGCCAGCGGTCGACCGGCTCCTCCGCTTCCCCGCCCGCGTCGAGCAGCGCGAGCGCCGCGTCCGGCTCGGAGAGCAGCGACGCCTTGGCGAGCGGCGGCGGCAAATGGTAAAACAGCCCCGGCAGCAGCGCGCGCTCCCCGCCGCCCTCGAGCGCCACGCGGCGCAGGCAGTCGAGGATGCGACCCTCGCCGTCGAGCAGGAGCAGGTTCGCGCGGCGCCCCATCGCCTCGAGCACGAGCCGCCGCGTCCCCGTCTCGCCGAGCTCGTCCGTCGCGCGCAGCGTCAGCGTAACGACGCGCTCCAAGTCCGGCTGCTCGACCGCCTCGATGCGCGCGCCGACGAGGTGCTTGCGCAGCAGCATACAGAACATCGGCGGCTGCGCCGGATTGTCGCGCGTCTGCCGCGTGAACTGGATGCGCGGCTGGTTCGGGTTCGCGCTCAGCAGCACACGGTCGCGCCCGCGCACGGTCAGCACGATCTGGTCGCGCGCGGGCTGCTGCACCTTGTCGATGCGCGCGCCGGTCAAGCCGTCTCGCAGCTCGCGGACGAGGGCGCGCAGGCAAACGGCGTCAAGCGGCATCGTTCCCCTCCATCATCGCGGCGAAGAGCGCGTTCGCGCGCTCCTTCTCCCCTTTTAAGTACAGCCAGCCGAACAGCGCCTCGAGCGCCGTCGCGGTCTGGTACTCCGCCCGTGCGGCGTGCTGTGGGACGGTGTGCACGTTCGCGTTGCGCCCGCGGCGGAACACGTCGCGCTCCTCGCCGTTCAGCAGCGGCAGGACGTACGCGGACAGCTCCGCCTGCTTCTCGGCGCGCACGAGCGCCACCGCCGCGCGGTGCAGCCCCTTGCCCGTCGCCTTGCCGTGGAGACAGAGGTAGGTGCGCGCCAGCAGCTCGTACACCGCGTCGCCGACGTGCGCGAGCGCGATGCTGCTCATGGCGCGCAGCGCGTCGCCGGACATCGCCGGAGAAAAATAGTCGGTCATGTCTTTGCCTTCCTTGTTTTCTTGCGAATGTAGGAGATGTTGTCCTGCGACCGGCACTCGAACATCCCAAGCGACTGGACAAAGTCCCGCAGCTTGCGATAACCGAAGTTCCGCACGTCGAAGTCGGAATAGCGGTTGAGCAGCCCGTTTCCGAGGCTGCCGAGGAACAGCCAGCCGTCGTCGCCGGACTGCTCGTCGATCAGCTCGCCGATCGTCTTGACGACCTCGCCCAGATCGCGGCCTGTCTTGAACGCGGTCTCCGCGGAATCCTCCGTCTTGCTCGGCTGCTCCTTTTTTACCTCGGCGTGCTTCTCGTCCGCCTTCTTCTTCTCCTCGAACAGCACGTCCAGATAGGAAAACCGGTCACACGCGCTGATAAAGGACGCGGGCGTTTTCCGCTCGCCCATACCGATGACCAGCATCTCCGACTCGCGCAGGCGGCTTGCGAGCCGCGTAAAATCGCTGTCCGAGGACACGATGCAAAAGCCCTGCAGGCGCTCCGTGTGCAGCAGGTCCATCGCGTCGATGATCATCGCGGAGTCCGTGGCGTTCTTGCCCTTGGTATTGGAAAACTGCTGGATCGCGTGGATCGAATAGTCGAGGATGACGCTGTGCCACGAGGACAGCGCGCCCTTCGACCAGTCGCCGTAGATCCGCTTATAGACGACCGTGCCGTAGTTCGACGCCTCGTCGAGCAATATCTTGATGTATTTGGGCGAGATGTTCTCCGCGTCGATCAATACGGCGATCTTTTTCCCCTCGTCCAACATATTGCACACCTCTTTTCTTATCGGTATCATAATACCTATCCAGCCGCCGCGAAGCGGCGGGCTCCACCAAAAAGAAAAGACGGCTACGCCGTCTTTTCTTTTTGGTGGAGATTAGCGGGATCGAACCGCTGACCTCTTGACTGCCAGTCAAGCGCTCTCCCAGCTGAGCTAAACCCCCAAACCGCTCGGAACGAATGAGAGTATAGCATGGCAAACCCCGCCTGTCAAGCCCTATTTTCTGATTTTCAGCGCGCGCAGCGCCGTCTTTTGCGCCTCGCTCACGCGGCGGCTCTCGATCGCTTTCTGGATCGCCTTGTTGTGCGTCCATGCGTCCAGCCGGCGCTCCCGCAGGTACGGCAGCGCCGCGTCGTACTGCTTCGCGAGCGCGGTGGCAAAGTACCACGCCCGCATCATGTCGACGTAGTATTCCCCGCTCGGCAGAGCCGCGACGCGCGCGAGCTGCGCGGGGTCGAACGCCGCGTCCAGGTAGTGCCGCAGCAGCATCCCCACGCCGAAGCGCACCGTGTACGGGCGCTCCGACGCCATCCAGCGTTCCACGGCGGGCAGCAGCTCCGCGCGCGAGGCAAAAAACGCGCGCGGCGAGAGCTGGTCACAGGTCGCCCAGTTGTCCACATAGGGCAAAAACGCCTCCGTCGCCGCGAGCGCCGCGTCGAACTCCTTTTCCTCGGAAATGAGAAAGGCGTGAAGCTGATCCTCGTCGAAGTAGCGGTGCGGCAGCGCGGCGAGGAATTTTTCCTCCCGTCCGCGCAGCTCCCGCGCGTAGTGCCGCAGCGCCGGCGTGCGCACGCCGATGATCCGCTCCGGCGGCACGGTCGGGAGCAGCTTGCGCTGGAACGACTGGTATACGGTATCCTGTAAAGTAAATAGCCTTTTCAGAATTTCCTCGTTGATATGCTCCATGCGTTCCTCACAAAAGGCTCGTCTGCCCCGCCTCCGGCGCGGCGTTCAGCAGTGCCAGAAACTCGTTCTCGGTCAGCACGGGAACGCCGAGCTCCCGCGCCTTGGTCAGCTTGCTGCCCGCCGCCTCGCCGGCGACGACGTAGGTCGTCTTCTTCGACACCGAGCCGCTCGCTTTACCACCTTTGGATTCGATCAATGCCGTTGCCTCATCGCGGGAAAAACGTGTCAGCGCGCCCGTCAGCACGAAGGTCATGCCCTGAAAACTGTCGTCCGTGGGCTTGTCCAGACACTCCATGTTGACGCCCGCCTCGCGGAAGCGGCGCATCAAGTCCTGCGACTGCGGGCTGTCCAGCCAATCGCGGAGATACCGCGCCGTGATCTCGCCCACGTCGTCGATCTCCGTCAGCTCCTCGACGCTCGCGCGCTCCAGCGCGTCGAAGCTGCCGAAATGCTGGGCAAGCGTCCGCGCCGCCTTCGCGCCGACCTGGCGGATGCCGAGGCCGCAGAGCAGGCGCGAGAGATCGTTTTGCTTCGACTGTTCGATGGCGTCCACCGCGTTCTGCGCGGACTTCTCGCCCATGCGGTCGAGCTGCGCGAGGTCCTGCACCGTGAGGCGGTAGAGGTCGGCGGCGGTCTGCACCAGCCCCGCGTCCACCATCTGCCGCAGTACCGCGGGCCCGACGCCGTCGATGTCCATCGCCTCGCGCGAGGTGAAATGCTCCAGATACCGCAGCCGCTGCGCGGGGCACTCCGCGCCCGTGCAGCGCATCGCGGCCCCGTCCGCGTCCCGCTCGACCTTTGCGCCGCAGACGGGGCAGCGGTCGGGCAGACGATACGGCTTTAGCCCCTCGGGGCGCTTGTCGAAGTCCACGCGCACGATCTCGGGGATGATCTCCCCCGCCTTCTGCACGATGACCGTGTCGCCGATGCGGATGTCCTTCTCGGCGATGAAATCCTGATTGTGCAGCGTCGCGTTCGTGACCGTCGTGCCCGCGAGCCGCACCGGCTCCACGACCGCCTTCGGCGTCAGCACGCCCGTGCGCCCGACCTGTACCACGATGTCGAG
>JAFSZQ010000055.1 GCA_017458885.1 Oscillospiraceae bacterium | reverse complement strand
CCGCCGCGGCGGCGGCGAGGAAGCCGAGGACGACCGCGTTCGAGACGCGGATGCGCTCGCGGTGCTTCGGCGGCGCGACGACGCGCCGGCGCGGCGCGGGGCCGCGGACGTAGTCCCGCCGTTCGCGCGCGGGCTGCTCGGGCTTGCGGGCGAGGTTCCCCGTGACGTAGCCGCTGTTCACTTGTCGCGCAGCGCGGTATGCCATGCGGGGCCCCTCCTGTTCAGCATTTCTCCGCCACGCGCAGCTTTGCGCTGCGGCTGCGGGGGTTCTCCTGCAATTCCGCCTCGCCCGCCGTGACGGGCTTGCGGGTCACGAGCCGCATCCGCGGCGTCCGTCCGCAGACGCAGACGGGGAACTCCGGCGGGCAGGTGCAGCCGGTCGCAAAATCCTTGAGCTTCTGCTTGACGACGCGATCCTCGAGCGAATGGAACGTGATGACCGCGAGCCGCCCGCCGGACTTGAGCCGCGCCTCGGCGGCGTCGAGCATCGGCGGAAGCTCGCCCAGCTCGTCGTTGACGGCGATGCGCAGCGCCTGAAAGCTCCGCTTGGCGGGGTGCTGCTTCTCGCGCAGCGCCTTGGCGGGCATCGCGCCGCGGATCAGCTCCGCGAGCTGAAGCGTCGTCTCGATGGGCCGCCGCTCCCGTGCCGCGCAGACGGCTTTCGCGATCTGCGGCGCGTAACGCTCCTCGCCGTATTCCCAGAGGATGCGGCGCAAGTCCTCGTAAGAGGCGGCGTTGACGAGCTCCCGCGCCGTCAGCGGCGCGGCGGCGTCCATGCGCATATCGAGCGGCGCGTCCTGCTTGTAGGAAAAGCCGCGGCTCGCGTCGTCGAGCTGGGGCGAGGACACGCCGAGGTCAAAGAGCATCCCGTCCGCGGCGGCGACGCCAAGGTCGTCCAGCACCGCGCTCAGGCGGCTGAAGTTGCTGTGCACCAGCGTCACGCGCTCCGAATAGGGCGCGAGGCGTTCCCGCGCGGCGGCGAGCGCCGTCTCGTCGCGGTCGAGGGCGATGAGCCGCCCCGTCGTCAGGCGGCGGGCGATCTCCAGCGAGTGCCCCGCCCTGCCGAGCGTGCCGTCGACGTAAACGCCGTCGGGCTTGATCTGGAGCGCGTCGAGGCACTCCTTGAGCAAAACGGGCTTGTGTCCGTAGTCGGCGTCCATATCAGAACCCGAGTTCTTCCATCATCGCCGCCATGTTCGCGGGGTCGAGCTCCTCCGCCATCTTTGCCGACCACGCGGCGGCGCTCCAGATCTCCGCGCGGTTCGACACGCCGATGACCGTCACGTCCTTTTCGAGCTTCGCGTACTCGCGCAGCTCCTTGGGCAGCAGGATGCGCCCCTGCGCGTCCGGCTCGCACTTCGCCGCGTGGGAGAAGATCGGGCGCATCACGCGCGCCTTGGTGTAGGGCATGGAGTTGAACTTCTCGGTGAACACCGCCCAGCTCGCCTCGGAGTAGACCGAGAGGCACGGGTCGATGCCCGCGATGGTCACATAGAAGGTCTCGCCCAGCTCCTCGCGGAGCTTCGCGGGGATGAACAGCCTGCCCTTGGCGTCGATGCTGTGCTGATATTGTCCGGTCACGCCGCTCTCCCTCCCTTCGTTTTCGGGGGACGTGCGCTCCACTTTGTGGAACTTTGCACCACTTTCCCCCACTCCAAGCTCGATTATACGGGAGGTTCACATAAAAATCAAGGAAAATTATCCGGTCGAGTTTTCGTCTTTGTCTGGTCGTTTTGAAACGCCCGTTTTTGTTCAAAAGCAAAAAAAGAAAGCGGACACAAGATGTTGTGTCCGCTTTCGCAAAATGCTGCAAAATGTAGTAATGCCGCGTCTTCTTGTGTATTTTTCACAAAAATCAGCCGGTGTTTACGGTTGATCCTTCGGCGGTCTGCTCAATTCCTCGCGATCCTTCTGACGGCGGGCGGCGGAGGCGGCGCGGAACCTGACGCGGCTCTCCTTGACCTCGTTGAGCGCCGCCTGGATCGCCTCCTCCGTACGGCGCAGCGCGTCCTCGGTGTACTCGTTCACGACGCGGTACATCTCGTTCGCCCGCTCTTCCGCGCGCGCGGTGATCTCGCGGCCGCGCTCGCGCGCCGCGACCAGCACCTCGCTGTCGGAGACCTTGCTCTTGGCGTCGTACTCCGCCTGCTGCATCATCCGCCCGACCTCGCGCTTGGCGGAGTTGACATAATCCTCCTTCGCCTGGATCAGATCCTGCGCGCGCTTGAGCTCCGCGGGCAGCCCCTCGCGGATCTCGTCGAGCAGGTCGAGCGCCGCGTCGCGGTCGATGACGCACTTCTCGCTGCTCAGCGGCGCGTTCTTCGCGTCGTTGACCATGTCGTAGAGCATATTGATGAGGTGTTCCACGTCCCGATTTGCCATCGTTCTATCTTCCTTTCATGATCTCGATCGCCGCCGCGGGCATATATGGCTCGAGCGGCCGGGCGTATTTGACCATCTCCCGCACCATCGTGGAGCTCAAGTGCAGGAACTCCGTCCGCGCGGGCAGCAGCACCGTGTCGAGCGTCGGCTCCAGCGCGCGGTTGATCTGCGCCATGCCGAGCTCGGTGTCGAAGTCCGTGCCGTTGCGCACGCCCTTGATGAGGTAGCGTGCGCCGCGCTCCTTCGCGTAGTCGGCGAGCAGCCCCGTCCACAGCTCCGCCGTGACGTTCGGGATGTCCGCCGTCGCCGCGCGGAGCATCGCGTGGCGCTGCTCCGCGGGGAACATCGGCTGTTTGCCGCTGTTGACCATCGCGCAGACGTAGACGCGGTCAAAGATGTCCGCCGCGCGGCGGATCAGGTCCATGTGTCCCAGCGTCACGGGGTCAAAGCTGCCGGGAAAGACTGCGATGTTCATGCTTCCGTTTCCTCCCCGTCGCGGCGGTAGACCGTGACCTTGATCTTGCCGTAGCGGTACTCGCGGTGGACGCGGTACGGCGCTTGCAGGGCGGGCAGAGGCTTGTCCGCCGGACACTCCGCCGCCATTATACCATGCGGCGCCAAAATGTCAAACCGCGCGATGTGCGCGACGGCGCGCTCGAGCGTGTCGTCCGCGTAGGGCGGGTCGAGAAAGACGAGGTCGTACTTCTCCCGCAGCGAGGCGAGGTAGCCCATCGCGTCGCCGCAGACGACCCGCGCCCTGTCCGTAAAGCCGCAGACGGCGAGGTTGTCGCGCACGAGCTTTGCGGCGTCGGCGCGGCGGTCGACGAACGTACAGCTCTTTGCGCCGCGGGAGAGGGCTTCGATGCCCATCTGCCCCGTGCCGGCAAAGAGGTCGAGCACGCGCGCGTCGGGGACGTCGAATTGCAGGGCGCTGAACACGCCCTCCTTGACCTTGCCCGTGGTCGGGCGCGTCTCCAGCCCCTTGAGCTCGCCGAGGCGCCGTCCCCGCGCCGTTCCCGTGATGACCCGCATACGTCCGCTCCCGTTTTGCAATATTCCTCTCTATATTAGGGGATACCCACTTATTTTGCAAGAGAAAGTTTTTCGCTGCATTTGCTCTCTTGACAAGACGATAAAAATGCATATAATAAAAGACAGAAGGGGCATTGCGGTCAGCGGTTTAGCCCCGGATGAAATGCACAGTTTCAAACATAGGAAACCGTCACTTGTCGGAGTGGCGGTTTCTGCATTTCACGAGAATCGTAACAGTAAACTGTCCGATATGGAACGTGATCCGCATGGCTCTCACCCCCTTTCGGGGATATGTAGCCAAACCGCCGAGCCGTTTACCCAACGCCCCCCTGCCCCTTTCGGTGGCCTCTAAAGGAGGTTGGCGCCATTGTACCGGAAAACGGGTACATTGTCAAGCGGTTCCGTAAGCCGCGGGTTCGTGCAAATTGACCCTTGTTATTGCACCGCGCTTCGTTTATAATGGATAAGACTGTACGGGGGAAGAAAGGAGACTTTCCATGTTCAAGCTCCAGAACGATCAGGGCGAGATCCAGATCAGCGACGCGGTGCTCTCGGACATCACCGGCGCCGCCGCCACGAGCTGCTACGGCGTCAAGGGCATGGCGTACCGCTCCATGACCGACGGGCTCGTGCATCTGCTGCGCCCCGCCGCCATGAGCAAGGGCGTGCACATCACCCAGCACAGCGAGGGCGACATCTCCATCGAGCTGCACATCATCGTCGAGCCCGGCGTCAACATGACCGCCATCTCGCGGGAGATCATCTCGCAGGTGCGCTATCTCGTGAACAAAAACACCGGCGCAAGCATCCGGACTGTGGACGTCTGCGTGGACAGCATCACTCTGTAGGAGGGACTACCGCTCATGCACGATACCATTACCGCAGCCGTGTTCAAGGAGATGCTGCTCTTCGGAGCCGTTTCCGTGACCGCGGCGAGGCAGGGCGTCAACGACCTGAACGTCTTCCCCGTGCCGGACGGCGACACGGGTACCAATATGAGCCTCACCATCCAGGCCGCGGCGACGGAGCTGCGGAAAAACGAGCCCCGCACCGTGGACGAGGTCGCGTCCATCGCGGCGAACGCGATGCTGCGCGGCGCGCGCGGCAACTCGGGCGTGATCCTCTCGTTGCTGTTCCGCGGCGTGTCCAAGAGCTTCAAGGGCTTGCAGATCGCGGACGGCTGTATGTTTGCCGCCGCGCTGCAGGAGGGTGTCGCCGCCGCGTACAACGCGGTCATGAAACCCGCCGAGGGCACGATCCTCACCGTCTCCCGCCTCGCCGCCGACGCCGCGATGCACGCCGCTGAGAAGGAGAACAGCGTCGAAGCCGTCCTCGAGGCGGCGATCGCGCAGGGCGAAAAGACGCTCAAGGAGACCGTCAACATGAACCCCGTCCTCAAGCGCGCCGGCGTCATCGACGCGGGCGGCAAGGGCTTTGTCATCATCCTGAACGGGATGCTCTCCGCGCTGCGCGGCGAGCCGATGCCCGAGCTGGGCGAGGACGGCGCGACGCGCGACAAGGCGGACTTCGCCACGGTCGGCGACGGGGACATCACCTTCACCTTCGACACCGTGTTCATCGTCCGCAAGACAGTCCCGCGCGACCTCGCGCCCTTCCGCGAGTACCTGAACGGCATCGGCGACAGCATCGTCATCAGCGAGGGCGACGATATGTTCAAGGTGCACGTCCACACCGACGTGCCGGGCGACGCGCTCAACGCCGCGCGGGAGTACGGCACGCTGGAGGTCGCGAAGATCGAGAATATGCGCATCCAGCAGGAGGACATGGCGGCGGGGCGCCAGACCATCTCCGCCGACGAGCGGGAAGACGACGACATGGAGACCGCCGCCCCCGCCGAGCCGGAGGAGCGCAAGCCCTATGGCTTCCTCGCGGTCTGCGCGGGCGACGGGCTTTCCGCGGTGTTCCGCGACATGGGCGTGGACGGCGTCATCAGCGGCGGACAGACCATGAATCCGTCCACCGAGAGCATTTTGAAGGAGATCGAGCGCACGAACGCCGACACGGTCTTCGTGCTGCCGAACAACAAAAACATCGTCATGGCGGCGCAGCAGTGCGTGGGGCTGGTGGACAAGAACGTGGTCGTCATCCCGACCGCCACCGCGCCGCAGGGCATCTCCGCGATGATGGCGGTCGATCTCGACGGCGACGCCGCGAGCATCGAGCAGGCGATGCTGGGCGCGATGAAGAACGTCACCACGGCGCAGATCACCTACGCCGCCCGCGACTCCGAGTTCGACGGCGCGACAATCCGCGAGGGCGACTTTCTGGCGCTGCTGGACGGCAAGCTGTTCGGCGTGGACAAGAGCATCTCCGTCCTGCTCGGCAAGCTCGCGGACGCGGCGGCGGAGCGCGGCGCGGAGTTCATCAACGTCTTCTACGGCGAGGACGTCGACCCCGCGGAGGCAGAGCTGGACGCCGCGTGCTTCGGCGAGAAGCTCCCGTCCGCGGAGGTGAGCGTGCTCTCGGGCGGGCAGCCGGTGTACTACTACATCATTAGTTTTGAATAAAAGTGCGATTCCTGAAACCGTTTCTTTCCTTTTCTTGAAAGAGACGGTTTCTGACACCATTTCTTCTCTTTCCCTTCGAAAGAGAAGAAACGGTTTCAGACTTCCAAAGAAGAGAAAGACGCCAGCCGGCATTTGCCGGTTGGCGTCCTTTTTGCGTCTTATTTGCGCTGTTTCCCGTGAGACGATTTGACGGTGCGTCTTCGGTCCGCTCGTCGCTCTTTGGGATACCAGCGCAATGTTGCGCCGCTTCGTTTTGCAACAATGCCGAATAAGGGGTAGCAAACGCCAATCCGTACGGGCAAACCCGCGTGGTGTAGGCGCGATAACCTAAAAGCCATCAGAAATGCTGCCGATAAGCGTCTTTCTTCTTTGGCGGGCGACACCGTTTCTTCTTTCGCAAGAGAAAGAAGAAATGGGGTCGCAAACGTTCTTTCAAGAAAAGAGAAAAAATGGTTTCAGGTACGCCCCCCCCCTACAATGCCTTCTCCAACAGCTTCCGGATCGTCTCCGCGTGGCGGTACTCGTCCGCCGACAGACCCTCGAGCAGCTTTTTCAGGCACACGTCCGTCGTCTCCTCCGCCGCGCGGGCATAGTTGAAGCCGCCGCACGCCTCCTCGTGATAGCGCCCGCGCAGGCGGTCGCGCCACGGCTGCTTCGTCTGCGGAGGCAGCACCACCGCCACCGAATACGTCTCGCCCGTGATGAGGAAGTACACCGCGCGGAGCGCCGCGGCGTGCCCCGTCTCGTCCGACGCGAGCTGCCGCATGACGCGCCTCGCCTCCTGCGTCGGCGCGTGCGCGGCGAGGTAGCGGTAGGTCTGCGCGTCCGAAAGCTCGTCGCGCAAAAAGCCCTCGATCACGTCCAGCGCCGCGCGCGCGGCGCTGCCCATGCAGCAGGGGTCTGCCTCCGCGCCGGGCAGCGTCAGCAGCTTTGCCTGCTCCTCCGCGCGCGCGTCGGGGTACGGGTCGAGCGACGGCGACACCCGCCGCCAAACGCTCTCGTGTCTGCGGTTCTCCTCCTGCGCCGGCAGTGCCGACGGCGCGGTCTCGATCATAGAAAAGCCCTCCAAATCGCAAATTCTAACGCTATTCTATGCGAGCCGCCGCAAAGACTGCTTATCCGCGTTGATTTTTTCGGAAGGATTTGGTATACTAGGCTAACAAGAACACACAGGAGAGACGAATACCATGCTGGAACTCAAGCACATTTCCTACGCCGTCACGGAGGGCGGCGCGGAGCAGACGATCTTGAACGACGTGTCCGTCACGATCCCCGACGGGCAGCTCGTCGTCTTCACCGGCCCCAACGGCGGCGGCAAGACCACGCTCGCCAAGGTCATCATGGGGCTGGTCACACCGACGAGCGGGCAGGTCGTCTACAACGGGCGGGATATCACCGCGCTCTCCATCACCGAGCGCGCGCGCCTCGGCGTCAGCTACGGCTTCCAGCAGCCGCCGCGCTTCAAGGGCATCACCGTGCGCGACCTGCTGACCGTCGCCTCCGGCGACGAGCGGCTGACGAAGGACAAATGCTGCGCTTACCTCACGCAGGTGGGGCTGTGCGCCAACGACTACCTCGACCGCGAGGTGGACGCCTCGCTCTCCGGCGGCGAGGTTAAGCGCATCGAGATCGCGACGCTGCTCGCGCGCGGCAGCAAGCTGATGATCTTCGACGAGCCGGAGGCGGGCATCGACCTGTGGAGTTTTACGCGCCTGACGGAGACGTTCGAGGAGCTCCACCGCGCGCGCAGCGCGACCATGGTCATCATCTCGCATCAGGAGCGCATCATCCGCCTCGCGGACGAGATCGTCGTTCTCGGCGGCGGCGAAGTGCGCTATCGCGGCAGCGCGGACGAGGTGTTCCCGCTCATCATGCAGGACACGCTCGGCTCCTGCCCCGTACTGACCCGAAAGGAGGCGGCAAACCGATGATCAACGAAGTGGACGAGCGCCTGCTCGAGAAGATCGCCGACCTCGTCGGCAAGCCCGTCGGGGCGCTGAACATCCGCAAGGACGGCGGCTGCGAGGCGCGAAGAAGCACCGAGCACATCCAGATCGACAAGCGCGCCGACGGCAAGGAGGGCATCGACGTCCGCATCAAAGACGGCACGAAGGGCGAAAAGTGCTACATTCCCGTCGTCATCGGCAAGAGCGGCTACAGCGAGCTGGTCTACAACGATTTCTATGTAGGCGAGGACTGCGACGTGGAGATCGTCGCGGGCTGCGGCATCCACAACAGCGGCTGCGACGAGGCGCGGCACGACGGCGTGCACACCTTCCACGTCGGCAAGAACTCCCACGTCCGCTACGCCGAGAAGCACTACGGCGAGGGCGACGGCGAGGGCACGAACGTCATGAACCCGCAGACCGTCGTCTATCTCGACGAGGGCGCGAGCATCCAGATGGAGACCGTGCAGATCCGCGGCATCGACTCCACCAAGCGCTATACGAAGATCGTCTGCGGCAAGGGCGCGGAGGCGCTGATTACCGAACGCCTGCTGACCCACGGCAGCCAGCTTGCCGAGAGCGACATGGAGATCGTGCTCGACGGCGAGGATTCCCGCGGCCGCGTGATCT
>JAFSZQ010000054.1 GCA_017458885.1 Oscillospiraceae bacterium | reverse complement strand
CTGCAGGCGAACATGGACCGCTACAACCCCGTGTTCATGATGGCGGACTCCGGCGCGCGCGGCTCGATGAAGCAGATCCGCCAGCTCACGGGTATGCGCGGCCTGATGGCGAACACCGCCGGCAAGACCATCGAGATCCCTGTCAAGGCGAACTTCCGCGAGGGCCTGTCGGTGCTCGAGTACTTCACGTCCTCCAGAGGCGCCCGCAAGGGCCTTGCGGACACGGCGCTGCGTACCGCGGACTCCGGCTACCTGACCCGCCGCATGGTCGACGTCTGCCAGGACGTCATCATCCGCAGCGACGACTGCGGCGCGACGAGCGGCATTTTGGCGTCCGAGATCAGCGAGAACGGACAGATCATCGAGACCTTCGGCGAGCGCATCAACGGGCGCTATCCGGTGCGGGATATTCTCAAGCCCGGCACGGACGAGGTGCTCTTCTCCAAAGACCGGATGCTCAACGCCGACGACGCGCGGACGCTCGAGGACTTCGACATCCACGCCGTCGAGGTGCGCACGGTGCTCACCTGCAGGGCGCACAGCGGCGTGTGCGCGAAGTGCTACGGCAAGAACCTCGCCACGAGCGAGCCCGTCGGGCCCGGCGAGGCGGTCGGCATCATCGCCGCCCAGTCCATCGGCGAGCCGGGCACGCAGCTCACGATGCGCACGTTCCACACCGGCGGCGTCGCCGGCGGCGACATCACGCAGGGTCTTCCGCGCGTGGAGGAGCTGTTCGAGGCGCGCCGCCCGAAGAAGATGGCGACGCTCTCGGAGATCGCGGGCAAGGTGCGCTTCGAGGAGAGCCAGAAGGGCAGCCTCGTCAACATCATCGTCACCGCCGACGACGGCGAGGTGCGCAACTATGCCATCCCGCACACGGGCTTGCGCGTGAAGGACGGCGACGTCATCGAAAAGGGCTTTCAGCTTCAGGACGGCGCGCTGTCCCCGCACGACATCCTGCGCATCCGCGGCACGAGCGCGGTGCACGACTATCTGATCTCCGAGGTGCTCAAGGTCTACCGTCAGCAGGGCGTGGACATCAACGACAAGCACATCGAGGTCATCGTCCGCCAGATGATGCGCAAGGCGCGCGTCGAGGACGCGGGCGACACGGGCCTGCTCTCCGGCGCGATGGTCGATCTGCTCGAGCTGGAGGAGGAGAACGAGAAGATCCGCGCGCGCAACGCCGCCGGCGAGCTGAACCCCGAGACCGGCGAGGCGCTGCGCGAGGCGCAGGCGACCCAGCTTCTCATGGGCATCACGAAGGCGTCGCTCGCGACGGACTCGTGGATGTCCGCGGCGTCGTTCCAGGAGACGACCAAGGTGCTGACCGAAGCCGCCATCAAGGGCAAGGTCGACCATCTGGTCGGACTCAAGGAGAACGTCATCATCGGCAAGCTGATCCCCGCCGGCGCGGGTCTCGCGGCGTACCGCGACTTTGCCGCCGAGATCGTGCCCGAGCCGGAGAAGCCCGACATCTACGAGGCGCTGCGCGGCTTCACCAACGCGGTGCGATAAGCAAAACGACCGAAGATCCCGCCCGATGGGGCGGGATTTTCTCTATTTTTTTCTTGACTATCGCGCTTCCGCGTGTTAAAATACCGCTCTGCGTGGTGCGTCCACGCAAAAAATACCAAGAAAGGAGAACAGCAATGCCTACTTTTAACCAGTTGGTGCGCAAGGGCAGAGAGAAGGGGACGTACAAGTCCACCGCTCCCGCGCTGCAGTACGGTCTGAACACCATCAAGAACCGCCAGACCGACCTCAGCTCCCCGCAGAAGCGCGGCGTCTGCACCGCGGTCCGTACCGCGACGCCGAAGAAGCCGAACTCCGCCCTCCGTAAGATCGCCCGTGTGCGTCTTACCAACGGCTACGAGGTCACAGCCTATATCCCCGGCGTCGGCCATTCGCTGCAGGAGCACTCCGTCGTCATGATCCGCGGCGGGCGTGTCAAGGACCTCCCCGGCGTGCGCTACCACATCATCCGCGGCACGCTGGACGCCCAGGGCGTCGACGGCCGCCGGCAGGGTCGCTCCAAGTACGGCGCGAAGCGTCCGAAGCAGAAGTAAGACCCGAAAAGTAGTTTGCCAAACAGTGTTTTAAAATGACGTTGTCATTTTTCAAAATATAGATCGCCATTTCGCTCGCCGCTTGCGCGGCAACCGCGAAATATGGCTGAGCAAGCGGCGTTTTCAACGCGCTTGCTGTTGTCCCAGCTCTCTATATTTGAAAACCCTCTTTGGCAGGCAAAACACATCGGCTCGCCGATGTGAGTACCGATGACATCATTTTATAATGAAGGAGGGAAGTATCGTGCCCAGAAGAGGTAATGTTCCCAAAAGAGAAGTTTTGCCCGATCCGATGTACAACAGCGTGCTCGTGACGAAGCTGGTGAACTCCATCATGCTCGACGGCAAGAAGGGCGTCGCGCAGAAGGTCGTCTACGGCGCGTTCGACACGATCAAGGAGAAGACGGGCAACGAGCCGCTGGACGTGTTCACGCAGGCGCTCGAAAACATCATGCCGAGCCTCGAAGTCAAGGCGCGCCGCGTCGGCGGCGCGACCTATCAGGTGCCGAGGGAGGTGCGCCCCGCGCGCCGTCAGACCCTGGGTCTTCGCTGGCTGACGAGCTACGCCCGCGCGCGCGGCGAGCGCACCATGGCGGAGCGCCTCGCCGGCGAGATCATGGACGCCGCCAACAACACCGGCAGCGCCGTGAAGAAGCGCGAGGATACCCACAAGATGGCGGAGTCCAACAAGGCGTTCGCGCACTTCCGTTGGTAAGCTGATAAGGAAGGTTTTCGTCTATGCCCAGGAAGGTATCTCTTGAAAAAACTAGAACTATCGGCATCATGGCGCACATCGACGCCGGAAAGACCACGACCACCGAGCGCATCCTCTACTACACGGGCGTCAATTACAAGATCGGCGAGACGCACGAGGGTACCGCCACGATGGACTGGATGGAGCAGGAGCAGGAGCGCGGCATCACGATCACGTCCGCCGCGACGACGTGCTTCTGGCGCGACCACCGCATCAACATCATCGACACCCCGGGCCACGTCGATTTCACCGTTGAGGTCGAGCGCAGCCTGCGCGTGCTCGACGGCAGCGTGACGGTGCTCTGCGCCAAGGGCGGCGTGGAACCCCAGTCCGAGACGGTCTGGCGTCAGGCGGATCACTACCACGTCCCGCGCATGATCTACGTCAACAAGATGGACATCATGGGCGCGGACTTCTACAACGTGCTCCGCATGGTCGAGGAGCGGCTCAAGTGCAACGCCGTCCCCATCCAGCTCCCCATCGGCAAGGAGGCGGAGTTCCGCGGCATCGTCGATCTCGTCGAGATGAACGCGGACGTCTACTACGACGAGATGGGCAAGGATATGCGCGTGGAGCCGATCCCCGCGGATATGCAGGAATTGGCGAAGGAGTATCACGAGAAGCTGCTCGACGCCGTCTCGATGTTCGACGACGAGATCATGGAGCTGTATCTCGACGGCAAGGAGATCGCGCCCGAGCGCATCCGCAAGGCGATCCGCGCGGCGACGGTCGCGGTCGAGATGATCCCCGTCACCTGCGGCACGTCGTACCGCAACAAGGGCGTGCAGAAGCTGCTTGACGCGATCGTGGACTATATGCCCGCGCCGACCGACATCCCCGCGATCAAGGGCGTCAATCCCAAGACCGAGCAGGAAGAGGAACGCCACAGCGACGACAGCGCGCCCTTCGCGGCGCTCGCGTTCAAGATCATGACCGACCCCTACGTCGGCAGGCTCGGGTTCTTCCGCGTCTACTCCGGCACGCTGAACACGGGTTCGTCCGTGCTCAACGCGACCAAGGGGCAGCGCGAGCGCATCGGGCGCATTTTGCAGATGCACGCCAACCATCGCGAGGATATCGAGACGGTCTATTCCGGCGATATTGCCGCCGCCGTCGGCCTCAAAACCACCACGACGGGCGACACGCTCTGCGACGAGAAGCACCCCATCGTGCTCGAAAGCATGGAGTTCCCCGAGCCGGTCATCCGCGTCGCCATCGAACCCAAGACCAAAGCCGGTCAGG
>JAFSZQ010000053.1 GCA_017458885.1 Oscillospiraceae bacterium | reverse complement strand
CGGGCGTGCCCGTCGCCGCGCCGAGCGCCAACGTCTCGGGGCGGCCGAGCTGCACGAGCGCCGCGCACGTCCGCGCGGACAGGGACGGGAGGATCGACGGCGTCGTGGACGGCGGCGACTGCGCCGTGGGCGTGGAGTCCACCATCGTCGATCTGACCGTGACCCCGCCGCGGCTGCTGCGCCCCGGCGGACTGCCCTTGGAGCGGCTGCGCGCCGTGCTGGGCGAGGTCGCCGTCGACCCGGCGGTGACGCGGCTCATGGACGCGGGGGAGAAGCCCCGCGCGCCGGGCATGAAGTACCGCCACTACGCGCCCAAAGCCCCCGTCACGGTCGTGACGGGCAGCCCCGCCGAGAGCGGGCGCTGGCTCCGCGCGAACGTGCCGGACGGCGCGGGCGTGCTGGTGTTCGACGAGTTTGCGCCGCTGTTCCCGACGCAGATCGTCCGCGCGTTCGGCGCCGCGGGGGACAAGGCGGCGCAGGCGCGGCGCGTGTTCGACGCGCTGCGCTCGTTCGACGACACGGACGCGGCGGAGATCTACGCCCAGTGTCCCGACGGCGCGGGGCTGGGGCTCGCGGTCGCGAACCGGCTGCAAAAGGCGGCGGGCTTCCGCGCCGTGGACGCGCGCGACGGCAAGCACGTCGTCGGCTTCACCGGCGGCACCGGCGCGGGCAAGACCACGCTGCTGCGCGCGCTGGAACGGGCGGGCGCGTGCGTCGTCGACTGCGATGCGTTCTACCACGGGCTGCTGCGCGCCGACGCGGCGCTGCAAAGCGACCTCGACGCGGCGTTTCCGGGCGTGCTGCGCGGCGGCGTGTTAGACCGGCAAAAGCTGGGCAGACTGGTATTTGGCGACGCGGAGCGCCTCGCGGCGCTGGACGGCGTCGTGCGAAAGCATCTTCCGCGCGCGGTCGTCAAGGAGATTTACTTGTCAGACAAAACGCTTGTCGGCATCGACGCGGTCAAGCTCGTCGAGAGCGGCTTGGGCGCGCTGTGCGACGTGACGGTGGCGGTCTGCGCGCCGGAGGCGTCGCGCGTCGCGCGCGTCACGGCGCGGGACGGCATCCCGGAGCCTGCGGCGCTCGCGCGCGTCCGCGCCCAGAGGGACGAGGCGTTTTACCGCGCGCGCTGCGATTTCGTGTTCGTCAACGACTTCCCGACGCAGGCGGAAGCGGAGCGGGCGGCGCGGGAATTTGTCGATCAACTGTTGAAACAGAGCAAGGAGGATACACAGTATGGCAAAGAAGAACGAACTGGCGGAAAAGCTGCTCTACCAGCCGAAAAACGGCTACGACCGGCTCTCCGCCGCCGACGCGAAGGCGATGGAGAAGTATTGCGGCGGCTACAAGGACTTCCTCGACCACGGCAAGACCGAGCGGCTGTGCGTCGAGTACTGCGTCGAGCTCGCCGAGCAGCGCGGCTTCCGGCCGTATCAGGCGGGGCGGAAGCTCAAGGCGGGCGACAAGGTCTACGTCAACAACCGCGGCAAGGGCATCATGCTCGCCGTCATCGGCGCCGAGCCACTCTCGAACGGCGCGAACATCGGCGCGGCGCACACCGACTCCCCGCGCCTCGACCTCAAGCCCCGCCCGCTCTACGAGGAGTCGGGGCTGGCGTACTTCAAGACCCACCACTACGGCGGCATCCGCAAGTACCAGTGGGTCACGATCCCGCTCGCCATCCACGGCGTCGTCGTCCGCGCGGACGGCACGGCGTTCCCCGTGCACATCGGCGAGGACGCGGGCGAGCCGCAGTTCATCATCAACGACCTGCTGCCCCACCTCGGGCGCGAGCAGGGCAAAAAGCCGCTCAATGAGGCGATCCCCAGCGAGAGCCTGAACATCCTCGTCGGCTCCGTGCCGTTCGCGGACGAGGACGTGAAGCACCGCTTCAAGCTCGGCGTGCTGCAGCTCCTCCACGAGAAGTACGGCTTCACGGAGGAGGACTTCATCTCCGCCGAGCTCGAGGTCGTCCCCGCGGGCAGGTGCGCCGACGTGGGCTTCGACCGCAGTTTCATCAGCGGCTACGGGCACGACGACCGCGTGTGCGCCTACGCGGAGCTCGCGGCGATCTTCGATGCGAAAAAGCCCAAAAAGACCGCCGTGTGCATCTTCGCGGACAAGGAGGAGATCGGCTCGGAGGGCGTGAGCGGGATGAAGTCCGCCGCGTTCGACAAATTCATGGGCGAGCTGTGCGCCGCGCAGGGCGTTGAGCTGCGCGCGTGCTACGCCAATTCGTTCTGCGTCAGCGCGGACGTGACGGCGGCGTACGACCCGAACTTCGCGGACGTGTACGATAAGAAGAACGCCGCGTTCGTCAACTACGGCGTGGGGCTTTGCAAGTACACGGGCGCGGGCGGCAAATCCGGCGCGAGCGACGCCAGCGCCGAGGTCGTGGGAAAGCTCCGCAAGCTCCTCAACGAAAACGGCGTGTTCTGGCAGATGTCGGAGCTCGGCAAGACCGACGCCGGCGGCGGCGGCACGGTCGCGAAGTATATGGCGGAGCGCAACATCGACGTCATCGACGCGGGCGTGCCCGTCTTGAGCATGCACGCGCCGCGCGAGACGGTCGCAAAGCTCGACTGCTATATGACCTACAAAATGATGAAGACCGTGTTCGAGCAGGCATAAAACCACGAGATCGGCAAAACCTACCCAAAACGAAACGGGAGGTTTTGCCGATGATCTTTGGCGCGAGGACCACAGAGGAGACCCAAACATCCGACGAGCGGGAGGACAGGCGCGACGCGCCCATCCAGCCGCTCGTCGACCTCGGCTCCGCCACGCTCAAAACGCCGCACGGCAGCGTCCACTGCCTCACCATCGTCGGGCAGATCGAGGGGCACATGGCGCTGCCGCCGGGCGCGAAGGCGACGAAGTACGAGCACGTGCTGCCGCTGCTCGCGAACCTCGAGGCGAGCGAGGACGTGCGCGGCGTGCTGTTCCTGCTCAACACGATGGGCGGCGACGTGGAGGCGGGGCTTGCCATCGCGGAGCTGATCGCGGGCATGACCAAGCCCACCGTCTCGCTCGTGCTCGGCGGGGGGCACTCCATCGGCATCCCGCTCGCCGTCGCGAGCCGCGAGACGTTCATCGCGCCGAGCGCGTCGATGACCGTGCACCCCATCCGCATGAACGGCACGATGATCGCCGCGCCGCAGACCTACCACTACTTCAGCCGCCTGCAGGAGCGCATCGTCCGCTTCGTGACGAAGAACTCCCGCGTCTCCGAGGAGCGGTTCACGTCGCTGATGATGGCGGCGAAGGACATGGCGGCGGACGTGGGCAGCGTCATCTACGGCGAGGAGGCGGTGGAAAGCGGGCTCATCGACCGCGTCGGCACGCTCTCCGACGCGCTGACGGCACTTTATACAAGGATCGGCTGAAGGGGCGCCCCGATTTTTGGGGCGTCTTTTCCGTTTCTCGCTTGCAAAGCGGGGGCTTTTCTGTTATTATACTTTAGTTAAAATATGTGTAATAGCGCCCTCGGGCGTTTGAGAAGGAGAAACGGGTTTGTATCTCAAAGCACTCGAAATCCAAGGCTTCAAGAGCTTTCCCGACAAGACGGTGTTCCACTTCGGCGCGGACGTGACCGCCATCGTGGGGCCGAACGGCAGCGGCAAGTCCAACGTGTCCGACGCGATCCGCTGGGTCATGGGCGAGCAGTCCACCAAGTCGCTGCGCGGCAGCAAGATGGAGGACGTCATCTTCGGCGGCACGGAGAAGCGCAATCAGATGGGCTTCGCGCAGGTGACGCTCGTGCTCGACAACACCGAGCACATCTTCCCGCAGATGGACGAGGCGGAGGTCGCCGTCACGCGCCGGTATTACCGCTCCGGCGAGTCGGAATACTATATCAACAAGCAGAGCGTCCGCCTCGCGGACGTGAACGAGCTGTTCATGGACACCGGCATGGGGCGCGAGGGCTACTCCATCATCGGGCAGGGGCGCATCGACGAGATCCTGTCCCAGAAGAGCGCCGACCGCCGCGAGATATTCGAGGAGGCGGCGGGCATCTCCAAGTACCGCCACCGCAAGGAGAAGGCGGAGCGCGACCTCGAGCGCACGGAGGAGAACCTCACGCGCGTGAACGACAAGATCGCGGAGCTGGAGCTGCAGGTCGGGCCCCTGCGCGAGCAGGCGGAGACCGCGAAAAAATATCTCGTGCTGCGCGACGAGCTGCGCGTGCTGGAGATCTCCCTCTGGCTCGACCAGCTCGAAAGCCTGCGCGCGAGCGCGGTCAAGCTCGAGACCGACTGCGCGCTCGCGCGGCGGGAGCTGGACGAGGCGCAGGCGGCGCTGGACGCGGTGTTCGCGGAGACGGAACGCTTCGGCGAGCAGATCCGCGAAAACGACATGGAACAGGAACGTGTGCGCGCCGAGGCGTCGGCGCTCGACGCGCGCGTCAGCGAGCACGAGTCCGCCGTCGCGGTGCTGCGGACGAACATCGCGCACAACGACGAGAGCATCGCGCGCGTCGAGGAGGAGATGCGCGACCGCTCCGGACGCTCGGACGCGCTCGCGGAGCAGATACGGGAAAAACGCTCGCGCATGGACGCGCTGGACGCGGAGGCGTCGGCGCTGCAAGCCGCGGCGGACGAGCTGACGGCGAAGCTCGAGCAGCTCTCGCGCGGCATGGGCGAGGCGACGGACGAGGTCGAGCGTTTGCGCGCGCAGGAGGCGCTCGCGCGCTCCGCGGCGGCGGACAGCCGCGCGGACGTGGCGGCGGCGCGCTCGGGCGTTCAGGAGCTCGCGGAGCGCAAGGCCGCCCTCGCCGCCGAGCGCGCGCAGGTGGACGCCCAGCTTGCCGAGACGAAAAAGGCGGCGGCGGAGAACCGCCGCGCGCTCGACGAGGCGCAGGAGGAGTTCGACGCCGTTCAGAACGTCATCAAGGGCCACACGCTGAAGATGGAGGGGCGCGTCAGGCGTGAGCAGGAGGCGTCGGAGCGCCGCGTCGCGCTCGCGATGGAGCTCAACAACCTCAACTCCCGCATCAAGCTGCTCTCCGACATGGAGCGCGAGTACGAGGGCTTCGGCAAGGCGGTGCGCATCGTGATGAACGCCGCCGAGAACAAGACGCTGCGCGGCGTGCACGGCCCCGTGGCGAGCCTGATGACGGTGGACAAGAAGTACGCGCTCGCCGTCGAGACCGCGCTGGGCGCGAAGCTGCAGGACGTCGTCGTGGACAGGGAGGAGGACGCGAAAGCCGCGATCCAGCTTCTCAAGCAGCGCGACGGCGGGCGCGCGACGTTCCAGCCGCTGACCGCCATCCGCGGCGAGGAGCTGCGCGAGGACGGCCTGGAGGCGGAGTACGGCTTCGTCGGCGTGGCGTCGTCGCTCGTGAAGCACGACGCGAAGTACCGCGCGGTATTCGCGTCCCTGCTCGGCGGCACCGTCGTCGCGGACGACCTCGACTGCGGCATCGCCATGGCGCGCAAGTACCGAAACCGCTTCCGCATCGTGACGCTCGACGGGCAGGTCATCAACCGCGGCGGTTCGATGACCGGCGGCTCGGCGAGCCGGAGCGCGGGCATTTTGAGCCGCGCGAACGAGTTGAAGGAGCTGACCGACAAAAAGGACGGTCTGGCGGAGAAAGCCGCCGCCGCCGAACGCGAGGCGGAGGAGGCGAAGCGCGACCTGACCAAGGCGCGGTACGAATTGGAGGTCGCGCAGGGGCAGGAGCACGAGGCGGAGTCGCGCGTGCTGACGCTCTCCGCCGACAAGAGCCACTACGACGTGCTGCTCGGCGCGGCGCGCGACCGGCTGGACGACCTCGACGCGGAGGAGGAGACCATCGCGCGCCGCACGGCAGAGCTGGAAAAGCGCGTCGCGGAGCAGGAGGCGCTTGCCGCCGCGCGGGACGCGGAGGCGGCGGAGCACCGCGCCGCGGCGGAGGAAAAGCTCTCGGGGCAGAGCGAGCTGCTGCGCGACAGCGGCGCGCTCGGCGACGAGCTGAGCGAGAACAAGAGCGCGCTCGCCGCGAGATACGCGGAGCGCGAGACCACGGAGCGCGCGCTGCGCGAGCTGGAAGTTTTACGCGAGCAATTGCGGGGCGACGAGGCGGGACGGCGCGAGCTCATCGAGCAGTACCGCGCCGCGAGCGAGCAGGCGAGAGCCGACGCCGCCGCGCGGGAGGCGGAGCTCGCGGCGCTGCGCGGGCAGCAGCAGACCTGCCGCGACGCGCTCGCGAAGCTCGGCGAGGCGAAGCTCGCCATCGAGGCGGAGCGCGGACAGAGCGACCGCCGCATCAAGGACTGCAACGACCACGTTTTACGCGCGAATGATGCAGCAACAAGGCTTGAACAGAAAAAGGCTGGTGCGGCGATGGAGGAGAAGGTGCTCCTCGACAAGCTGTGGGAGACCTACGGGCTGTCGCACTCCGACGCGCTCTCGCAGCGCGTGGAGCTGGAGAGCGCCGCGAAGACAAACCGCCGCATCGCGGAGCTGAAGCGCGGCATCGGCGCGCTCGGCAGCGTCAACGTCGGCGCGATCGAGCAGTTCGAGCAGGTCAACGGGCGCTACACCTACCTCACGAGCCAGCGTGACGACGTCGAGCGGGCAAAGTCGGAGCTGCTCGGCGTCATCGAGAACATCACCGGCGAGATGACGGACATCTTCCGCGAGCAGTTCGCGCTCATCCGCGCGAGCTTCGCCGAGACGTTCACGGAGCTGTTCGGCGGCGGCAAAGCGACGCTGGAGCTTGAGGACGAGAACGACGTGCTGGGTTGCGGCATCGAGATACGGGTGCAGCCGCCGGGCAAGACGCTGCGCACGATCACGCTGCTCTCCGGCGGCGAGAAGGCGTTCGTCGCCATCGCGCTGTATTTCGCTATTTTGAAGGTACATCCCACGCCGTTTTGCGTCATGGACGAGATCGAGGCGGCGCTCGACGAGCCGAACGTCGTGCGCGTGGCGGCGTATATGCGCCGCATCACGGGCAGGACGCAGTTCATCGTCATCACGCACCGCCGCGGCACGATGGAGGCGGCGGACGTGCTCTACGGCGTGACGATGCAGGAGCGCGGCGTCAGCCGCGTGCTGACCATCGACATGAACGACATGAGCAAGGAATTGGGGATCAAGGAGTAAGCATGGGACTGTTTTCCAAGATCAAAAAGGCATGGTTCGATTCGATCGTCTGGGAGATGATCGACGACGAGTTCTACGATCAGCTCGAGGAGAGCCTGATCCTCGCCGACCTCGGCGCGGCGGCTGCCGCCGACGCGGTCAAGCGGCTGCGCGAGGTCGTCTACGACCGCTCCATCCAGAACGGCGAGCAGGTCAAGCAGGCGCTGCGCGACATTTTGGAGGAGAAGCTGAACGCCGGAAGCACGGCGCTCGACCTCGGAACGAAGCCCTCCGTCGTGCTCGTTATCGGCGTCAACGGCGTCGGCAAGACGACGAGCATCGGCAAGCTCGCGCACCTGCTGAAACGGCAGGGCAAGCGCGTGCTGCTGTGCGCGGCGGACACGTTCCGCGCGGCGGCGGCGGATCAGCTCGCGATCTGGGCGGAGCGCGCGGGCTGCGAGCTCGTGCGCTCGAAGGAGGGCGCACCCGGGCGCGGTGCTGTTCGACGCGCTGCAAGCCGCCAAGGCG
>JAFSZQ010000052.1 GCA_017458885.1 Oscillospiraceae bacterium | reverse complement strand
GAGCTTTTGGTACTGCTTGACCAGCGCGTTCTTCGGCTCGGTCAAAATGCGCACCAGATCCTCGCGCGTCAGCGCGTCCAGCGCGGTGATGACCGGAAGCCTGCCCACCAGCTCGGGGATGATACCGAACTTGAGCACGTCGTGGGGCTGCACGTCCCGCAGGATCTTACTCCCCTGCTTTTCCTGCTTCGACTCCACCACCGCTTCAAAGCCCATGCTCTTGCGGTCGAGGCGGTTTTCGATGATCTTGTCGATACCCTCGAACGCGCCGCCGCAGATGAACAGGATATTGTGCGTGTCGATCTGGATGAACTCCTGATGCGGGTGCTTGCGGCCGCCCTGCGGCGGGACGTTCGCCACCGTGCCCTCGACGATCTTCAGCAGCGCTTGCTGCACGCCCTCGCCGGACACATCGCGCGTGATGGAGGTGTTCTCGCTCTTGCGGGCGATCTTGTCGATCTCGTCGACGTAGATGATGCCGCGCTCGGCAAGCTCCACGTCGTAGTCCGCCGCCTGCAGTAGCCGGAGCAGAATGTTCTCCACGTCGTCGCCGACATAGCCCGCCTCGGTCAGCGTGGTCGCGTCCGCGATGGCGAACGGCACCTTCAGGATGCGCGAGAGCGTCTGGGCAAAGAGCGTCTTGCCCGAGCCGGTGGGGCCGAGCAGGAGGATGTTGCTCTTTTGCAGCTCCACGTCGTCTCCGCCGCCGAAGTAGATGCGCTTGTAGTGGTTGTAGACCGACACGGACAGCGCAACCTTCGCCGCCTCCTGCCCGATGATATACTGGTCGAGCACGTCGTGGATCTCGCGCGGGGTCGGCAGCTCGCGCACGGTCTCCGGCGCGGACTGCACGGAGTAGCCCTCCTGCAGAATGTCGCGGCAGAGGTTCACGCACTCGTCGCAGATGCGCACGCCCGCGGGCCCCTGGATCATACGGTGCACCTCTCGCTCCTGCTTGCCGCAGAAGGAGCAGCGCAGCGTTCTTTTCGTCGTATCGCTCATCGGCTCTTCCTTTCTCCCCCTCCGGTCAACGCTTGTAGATCACCTTGTCGATCAAGCCGTACGCCTTCGCCTGCTCGGCGGTCATGAAGTTGTCGCGCTCGCAGTCGGCGCGGACGACGTCGTACTCCTTGCCGCAGTTGTCCGCGAGGATGCGCGTGAGCTTCTCCTTCAGCTCCAGCATACGCTTGGCGTGTATCTCGATGTCCGTCGCCTGACCCTGATAGCCGCCGAGGGGCTGGTGGATCATGATCTCGGCGTTCGGCAGCGCGATGCGCTTGCCCTTCGCGCCCGCCGAGAGCAGGAACGCGCCCATGCTCGCCGCCATGCCGACGCAGATGGTGGACACGTCGCACTTGATATACTGCATCGTGTCATAGATGGCGAAGCCGTCGGTGACGCTGCCGCCGGGGGAGTTGATGTAGAACTGGATGTCCTTGTCGGGGTCCTTCGCCTCCAGAAACAGCATCTGCGCGACGATCAGGCTCGCCGTCGCGGAGTTGACCTCCTCGCCGAGGAAGATGATGCGATCCTCCAGCAGGCGGGAGAAGATGTCGTACGACCGCTCGCCGCGGTTGGTCTGCTCGATGACGTAAGGGACGAGTGCCATAATTGGATACCTCCTGTGATCTGTCCAAAATGCGGGTAGGTATGCGAACAACCACAAATCACCGTTTGTGGTCGTTCGTATAGTATAGCCGGAACGTGCGTTATTCAGCCTTTTTTGCCGGCTTTTTCGCGGCGGGCTTCTTCGCGGCGGGCTTTTTCTCCGCCGGCTCCGCCGCCTTGTCCGCCGGTTTCTTCGCCGCCGCTTTCTTGGCGGCGGGCTTTTCCGCCTTATCCTCGGCCTTCTTCTCCGCCGTCTTCTTCGCGGCGGGCTTCTTGGCGGCAGGCTTCTTCTCCTCGGCGGGCGCCTCCGCCTGCTCCTCCTTCTTCGCCGCGCCCTTCTTCTCCGCCTTGGCGCTCTCCGTCACGACGGCGACCGCCTTCGCGTTGAGCGCGGAGGAGCGGATCTCCGCCTCGCTGATGTACTGCTTGACGTTCTCGACGTCAATGCCGTAGCCGTCCGCGATGCGCTTGTACTCCGCCTCGACGTCCTCGTCCGTCGCCTCGAGCTTCTCCAGCTCAATGATCTTCGCGATGGCGAGGTCCATCTTGACCTGCTTGATCGCCGGCTCGCGCCCGTCGGCGAGGAACTTCGCCTCATCCATGCCCGCCATCTTGGCGTACTGCTCGTAGGGGATGCCCTGCGCGGCGAGGCGGGACTTGAACTCGTCGAGGAAGCGGCGGCACTGCTCCTCGATCAGGATCTCGGGGATGTCCGCCTTGACGCTGTCCGCGACCTTCTCAAGCAGCGCGTTCTCGAACGCGACGTCCACCGCCCGCTGGCGCTCCGCGGCGATCTGCTTCTTGACGTCCGCCTTCAGGTCCTTGATGGTGTCGAACTCGGAGACGTCCTTGGCGAACTCATCGTCGAGCTTGGGCAGCTCCTTGAACTTGACTTCATTGCACTTGACATGGAAGACGGCCGCCTTGCCTGCGAGCTCGCTTGCGTGGTAGTCCGCGGGGAAGGTGACGTCAATGTCCTTCTCCTCGCCCGCCTTCATGCCGACGACCTGCTCCTCAAAGCCCGGGATGAAGCTGCCGGAGCCGAGCGTCAGCTCGTGCCCCTCGCCCTTGCCGCCGTCGAACGGTTTGCCGTCCAAAAAGCCCTCGAAGTCGATGACTGCGATGTCGCCGTTTTTCGCCTTGCGCTCGACGGAGACGAGGCGCGCGTTGCGCTCCGCCATCTCGCCCAGGCGCTCGTTCACGTCCTCGGCGGAGACCTTGACCTCCTCCTTCTCGGCGCTCACGCCCTTGTACTTGCCGAGCTTGACCTCGGGGTACACGGCGACGGTCGCCTTGAACGTGAAGCCGTCCTGCGTCACGTCGCCGACGAGCTCGACCTCGGGATAGCCGATGGTGCGGAGCTTCTCGCTCTCGACCGCCTTGGTATACGCCTCGGGAAACGCCTCGTCCACGGCGTCGCTGTAAAAGACGCCCGCGCCGTACAGCTTCTCGATCATCTTGCGCGGCGCCTTGCCCGGGCGGAAGCCGGGGACGCTGATCCGGCTGCGCGTCTTGGCGTACGCCTTGGCGACGGCGGCTTCGAACTCCTCCGCGCCGACGGCGATCTCGAGCGCAACGCGGCTCTTCTCCAGCTTTTCTACGTTCTTGACAGTCATGCTTTCCTTTTCCTCCGTTTTGAACAAATGAATTTGCTCATTGCAAAGCGGTATTTTACCATATCCTTTCGGAAAAATCTACCCTTATTTTCGCGTTTCCCGCGCCTAATCGCAGATTTTTTTCGGGACGAAGCCCAGATAGTCCGCGGAGACGAGCGCGTAGTCGGTGAACGCGCGCCTGCCCTCGAACGCGCGCTTGTGCGTCGCGCCGTGCAGATGCCCGTAATAACAGCGTTCGACGTGCCAGCGGTCGAGCAGCGTCAGCAGCTCGGGGCACTGATAGCCCTGATAGATGGGCGGGTAGTGCAGAAAACACAGGATCCGCCGCCCCTCCGCCGCGCGCAGCGACGCCTCGAGCCGCAGCGCCTCGCGCGCGAGCAGCTTATCGGCGTGCGCGGCGTCCTCCTCGTAGAACCAGCCGCGCGTGCCGCAGAGGGCGTAGTCGCCGTAGAAAAAGCAGTTGTTGTGCAAAATATCAAGCGTCGTGAAGCCGTGCGCGGCAAAAAACGCCTTCATCTTCGACGCCGTCGTCCACCAGTAGTCGTGGTTGCCCTTGAGCAGCAGCTTCTTCCCCGGCAGCGCGTCGAGGAACGCAAAGTCGGGCAGCGCGCTGTCCAGCGACATCCCCCACGACGTGTCGCCCGCGAGCACGGTCACGTCGTCGTCATGAAGCCGCGAGAACGCTTCTTGCGTGCGCGCGACGTGGTTCGCCCACATCTCGCCGAACACGTCCATCGGCTTTTCGCCCGTCAGCGACAGATGCAGATCGCCGATCACATAGAGCGCCATGGATATTCCTCCCCCGTCGCAAAGAAATAGAGCAGCGTTTCCTTGACGCGCATCCCCAGAATACGCGCGAGCGCGGCGGCGTAGGCGTCGAGCTGCGGCTTGTAATGCTCTGCGCGCGCGCGGGTCTCCGCTCGCGTGATGCGATCCGTCTTGAAGTCGAGCACCACGACCTCGCCGTCCTCGACGAAGAAGCAGTCCACCACGCCCTGCAAAAGGATCTGGTCGTCCGCGTCGGCGCGCGCGTCGTAATTTTGCGCGCGCACGAGTAATGAAAATCGGTACTCACGCTCGACCTGCCCGCTCGCGCGGATGCGCGCCGCGACGGGGCTTTGCAGGAACCGCGCGATGACGCGCTCGTCCGCCGCCTCCGCCTGCTCCGGCGTCAGCAGCCGCTTGTCGCGCATCGCGTCGATCTGCGCGCGCACCGCCTCCGGCGTGGGCGCGCAGTCGAGATCGAGATGCTCCATCACCAAATGGATCGCCGTGCCGCGCTCCGCGCCGCGCAGCGGCGTTTTGCCCGCGAGGAAACGCGGCGCGGCTAAACTTCGCAGCCTTGGCGGGAGCTTCGCCTGCTCCGCGATCTCCGCGTCCGCCGCGCGGCCCTTGAGCTGGGTCGCCGTCAGCTTCGCGCTCAACTCCGTCGCCGCCGCGTGGGGATAGACCCAGCGCAGCGCGTCCATATCCGGCGTCAAGCCCTCGTCGTTTTTCTCTGTAAAGGTTATCTCCTTGTCGGATATTTCCGCCTCGTCCGTCCCGTCCGCGTCGTGGACGGCAACGCGCCACGGCGCGTCGCCGGTTGCGACGAGATGGGGCGCGTCAAATCCCGCGAGCGTGCGTAAGGGTTCCGCCTCCGGTCGGCACAGCAGCGGCAGCAGCACCCAGTCGCCGAGGCACTTGCCCTCGTCCACCGTCTCCGGCAGTGCGGGGCAGGACGCGACGGCAAGCAGGTCGCCGACGCGCTTCGCGGCGTTCGCCTGCGTGTGCACGAGCACGAGCTTTTCCTTCGCGCGGGTCATCGCGACGTAGAGCAGCCGCAGCTCCTCCGCCTTCGCCTCGCGGCGGAGCGCGCGCTCGACCGCCTGACGCGCCGCCGTCGGATAGCGGATGCGCCGCGCCGTATCCACGCGCTCGGGCGCGGCGCCGTACTTCGGGTGCGTCAGCACGGAGGCGGTGAAGTCCATGTTGTTGAACTTCTTGGCGAGGTCGGCAAGGATGACGACGGGGAACTCCAGCCCCTTCGCGGCGTGGATGCTCATGACGCGCACGCCCGCCGCGCCCTGCGCCGCCCTGGGCGGCGCGAACTCCCCGCTCGCGCGCAGGTCGCGCAGGTGCGAGACGAACGCGAACAGCCCTCGGTAGCCCGCGCCCTCGAACCGCTCCGCGAGCGCGAGCAGCGCGAGCAGGTTTTCTCTGCGCGCGCGCGCGTCGTTCATCGCGCCGAAGACGCCGAGGACGTTCCGCTCGTCGTATACGCGCGCGAGCAGCCGCCGCACGCTCATCGTCCCCGCCGCCTCGCGCAGCGCGCGGAGGGTCGCGAGGAAGTCCCTCGCCTTTTCGCTCTCGCTCGCGCACAGCGCGTCGTAAAAATCGCCGTCGGGCGCCGCGCCGCGCAGCAGCGCCAGCTCGTCGGCGGTGAAGCCGAACAGCGGCGAACGCAGCGCCGCAATCAGCGGCACGTCCTGACGCGGGTTGTCCAGCACCTCCAGCAGCGCGAACACCGCCGCGACCTCGACGGACGCGAAAAAGTCCTCCCCCGCTTCGGCGGAGACGGCGAGCCCCCGCGTCTCCAGCGCGCGGCGGTACGCCGCGAGCCGCGCCCGCGGTGATCTCATCAGGATCACAATGTCCTCCGCGCGCGCGGGGCGGAGCTGCCGCGTCTCGCCGTCGGTGACGGGAAAGCCGCTATCCAGCAGCTTGCGTATGTAGTCCGCGACGAACGCCGCCTCCGCCTCGCTCGCGCGGACGCCGCCGTCCGCGTTCAGCAGGTGGAACTCCGTCCGGCAGTCGGGGCCCGCGGGGTACGCCGCGCCGAGGTACAGCGCCTCGTCCGCGCCGTAATCCAGCTCGCCCATCTCGACGGAGAGGACGTTCGCGAACACGAAGTTCGCCGCGTCCAGCACCTCGCGCCGCGAGCGGAAGTTGCGCGACAAAATGAGCTTCGCCCGCTCGCCCTCCGCCGCGTCGGCGGCATGGGGGTAGACGTTGTAGCGGTCGAGGAAGATGGTCGGGTCGGCGAGGCGGAAGCGGTAGATGCTCTGCTTCACGTCGCCGACGGTGAAGAGGTTCTTCCCCTCGCGGGAGACCGCCTCGAAGACGCGGTTCTGCACCTCGTTCGCGTCCTGATACTCGTCCACCATGACCTCGCGGTAGCGCGCGGCGACGGTCTTCGCGAGCTCCGTCGGCTCGCCGTCCGCGCCCACGAGCAGCCGGATCGCCAGATGCTCCTGATCGGAGAAGTCGGCGGCGTTCCGCCGCCATTTTTCCGCTTGGTATGCGCGTAAAAAGTCCGCCGTCAGCCGCAGCAGCGCGAGCATCGCGGGCGCCACGGCGCGCAGGTCGTCCGCCGCCTCCGACGCGGACGCGGCGAACCAGCCGCCGAGCTTCGCAAAAGACGCCTTGGCATTGTCCCAGAGCCGCTTCATGCGGTCTTTCAGCGCCGCGTCCTCCACGCCCCGCGCGGCGGTGAGCCGCGGGAACGCGGTCAAATGCGCGCGCGCATCGTCCCAGCCGCGCTCCGCCGCCTCCGCGAGCGCGGCAAGCATCCCCGCCGCGGAGCCGAAGTCCGGCGCGTAGCTCGCAGACAACTTCTCGTCGCCCGCCATCTCCTCCGCGCCGCGCGAGAGCAGCGATGCAAAGTGCAGCGCCTTTCCACGCAGGTCGCGCAAAAGCAGCTTGCCGTACACCGTGTCGTCGATGCGCTCCGGCACGCGCTCCCAGCGCGCCGCCTGCTCCGCGAGCCAGCGCTCGGGGTACGGCTGCGCCTGTACTTTGTTGAACAGCTCCTCCACCAGCGCCGCAAGCGCGCGGTCGTCGCGCCCCGCGCCGAGGGTGTCGGCGAGCAGCGTGCCGCCGTCGTTCGGCGCAAGCCCTTCATAGAAACCGTCCAGCACCCGCGCCAACACGCGGGCGCGCAAGACCGCCGCGTCCTGCTCGTCCAGCACGCGGAAATCGGGGCGGAGCGTCCGATGCCGCTCGTCCTCGCCAAGCAAGTGGCAATTCTCGCGCAGCAGCGCCGTGCAGAACGCGTCCACGGTCTTGATGTCCGCGCGGTAGACGCGCAGGAGCTGGCGCTGGAGATGCGCGTTCGCCGGATCGGCTTGCAGCCGCTCGGAGAGCGCGGACGCGATCTTGCCGCGCAGCTCGGCGGCGGCGGCGCGGGTGTAGGTGATGATGAGGAAGTCGTCGAGGTTCGCGCCCTCGTTTTCCACATAGGAGAACAGCCGCTCGACGAGCACCTTCGTCTTGCCGGAGCCGGCGGCGGCGGAGACCAGCAGCGAGCGCCCGCGATCCGTCACG
>JAFSZQ010000051.1 GCA_017458885.1 Oscillospiraceae bacterium | reverse complement strand
GAAGCAGCACCCCGCCAAGCGGAGCTTTCAGGCGCTGCGCATCGCCGTCAACGACGAGCTGGGCGAGCTTCCGCCGATGCTCGACGCCGCCGAGGCGCGTTTGCGGTCCGGCGGACGTCTCGCGGTCATCACGTTTCACTCGCTCGAAGACCGCGCCGTCAAGCAGAAGCTCCGCGACTTCGCGACCGGCTGCACCTGCCCGCCGGAGTTTCCCGTCTGCGTGTGCGGGCGGACGCCGCGGATGCGGCTCGTGACCCGCAAGCCCATCGTGGCGGGCGAGGCGGAATTGACCGAAAACCCCCGCGCCCGCAGCGCGAAGCTGCGTGTGGCGGAGAAATGCTGAAAAGAGGGGAGGCGCCCATATGGCATACCGCGCTGCGCGACAAGTGAACAGCCGCTATGTCTCGGGGAACCTCGCCCACGATTACGACTATCTCGAGCGCGAGGAGCGCCGCCGCGCCGAACGCGAGCGGCAGGAATACGTCCGCCGCCCCGCGCCCCGCAAGCGCGTTGCGTCGCCGCCCAAGCGCCGCGAGCGCATCCGCGTCTCGAACGCGGTCGTCCTCGGCTTCCTCGCCGCCGCCGCGGCGGCGGTTTTGCTGCTGATGGGCTACGCGCAGCTTGCGACGATCTCCAACCAGGTCGTCCGGCAGCAAAAGACGCTCGCCTCGCTGCAGGAGGAGCGCGTCAAGCTGGTCGCGCGCTACGAAAAGACGTTTGACCTCGCCGCCATCAAGGAGGCGGCGGAGCAGGCGGGCATGGCGAAGCCCAGCGCCTCGCAGATCTACTACGTCGACCTCTCCGCGCCGGACAACGTGGTGCTCTACGACCGCGCGGAGGAGAACGCCGTCAGCCGCGCCGCCGCGTCGGTGGGGCAGGACGTGGCGTCCATCGTGGAATATTTCAAATGAGCCGCAGGTATACATAGAGGGGTAAGGGGCATCCTTACTCCTTTTATGTCCGCGGACGGGGGGAGACGACGCATGGCGACAAGTCCAAAGCGAAAATCGGATTCGGCGCGCCGCGCCAACCGCATGATCGGCAGCAGGACGCTGCTGCTTCTGGCGCTGTTCGGCGTGCTGTCGTTCGCGCTGCTCTTCCGCCAGCTCTACGTCTGGCAGATCACGCGCCACGACGAGCTGCAGGACATCGCCGTGCGCCAGCAGACGCTGCGCACGACCGTCAGCGCGGAGCGCGGCACGATCTACGACCGCAACGGACGCGCGCTCGCCATTTCCGCCACGGCGGAGAACGTCATGCTCTCCCCGCGCGAGATCGCGCAGTCCGGCGCCGACCCGCGGTTCATCGCAAGCTCGCTCGCCGAGATCCTCGGCGTGGACGAGGAGAGCATCCTCAAGAGGATGGAGCGCACGAACTCGCAGTACGAGTTCGTCAAAAAGCGCGTCGAGCAGGACGAGGCGGACGCCGTCCGCGCGTTCATCACCGACAACAAGCTCAAGGGCAACTGCATCTTTCTGGAGCCGACGTCCATGCGCTACTATCCCCTCGGCTCGCTCGCCTCGAACGTCATCGGCTTTACGAACGAGGAGGGCGGCGCGTACGGGCTGGAGGCGGTCTACGACGACGAGCTGACCGGCGAGAGCGGCATGGTCGTCACGGCGAAGGACAACAACGGCACCTCGCTGCTGTACCAGTACGAGCAGTATTTCGACGCGCGCCCGGGCAGCTCGCTCCACACGACGCTCGACACGACCGTGCAGTACTACCTCGAAAAGGGGCTCGCGGAGCTGGAGAGCCGCTACGGCACCGGCAAGGGCGCGACGGGCATCGTCATGGAGGTCAAGACCGGCGCGATCCTCGGCATGGCGTCGCTGCCGAACTACGACCTCAACGAGCCGTCCGCGATCTTCAACCAGTTCCTCTCCTCGTCGCTCGAGGGGCTGGAGGGCGAGGCGATGAGCGCGGAGCTCTCCGCGCTGCGGCTCAAGCAGTGGCGCAACAAGGCGATCAACGACACCTACGAGCCCGGCTCGACGTTCAAGATATTGACGCTCTCCATGGCGCTCGAGGAGGGCGCGGTCGATCTCAACTCGACCTTCGACTGCGCGGGGCACATCACCATCGACGGCGCGACCATCAACTGCTCCAAGCGCGAGGGCCACGGACACCAGAGCCTGACCGTCGCGACGGGGAACTCCTGCAACCCCGCGTTCATCAACATCGGGCTGCGCGTCGGCAACGAGAAGTTCTACGAGTATATGCAGAAATTCGGCTTGACGCAGAAGACCGGCATCGACACCACCGGCGAGGCGAGCGGCTTCGTCAACAGCGAGATCGAGTACTCCAAGCTCGCGCTCGCGTGCTACGCCTTCGGGCAGAACTTCAACGTCACGCCCGTCGCGCTCATCGCCGCGCAGGCGGCGTGCATCAACGGCGGCTACCTGCGCACGCCCTACATCGTCGATCAGATCGTGGACGCCGACGGCAACGTCGTCTCCCAGCACGACACGACGCCCATCCGTCAGGTCGTCTCCGAGGACACCAGCGCCACCGTGCGCGAGATACTGGAATACGTCGTCAGCGAAGGCACGGGCAAGAACGGCAAGGTCGCGGGCTACCGCGTCGGCGGCAAGACGGGCACGGCGGATAAGGTCGGCGGCAACGTCATCGTCTCCTTCGTCTGCTTCGCGCCCGCCGACGACCCGAAGGTCATCATGCTCCTCACGCTCGACGAGCCGAGCCGCGACACGGGCACCTACGTCTCCGGCGGCAACATGGTCGCGCCGGTGGCGAGCGAGGTCATGGCGGAGCTGCTGCCGTACCTCGGCATCGAGCCGACCTACAGCGCCGAGGAGCTGGTCGGGCGCGACGCGACCGTGCCGAACGTCGTCGGCGAGAGCGTCGAGGCGGCGCGCAAGCGGCTCAAGGACATCGGCTTCACGAGCCGCGTCGTCGGCGACGCCGACAAGGTCACAGACCAGACGCCCGCGGGCGGCGCGATCATCCCGAACAACGCGGAGATCATCCTCTACTGCGGCGAGCAGAAGTCCAACGAGCTGTGCGTCGTGCCGAACGTCATCGGCGACAGCGCCTCCGTCGCGAACCAGAAGCTGACGAACGCGGGGCTGATCATGTCGATCTCCGGCGCGACGAACCGCTCCTCCGCGTCGGTGCGCGCGGTGTCGCAGTCCGAGGAGCCAGGGAAAGAGGTCGCTGCGGGCACCGTCGTGCGCGTGCAGCTCAGCGACGGCTCGGTCACAGACTAGAAAACGATATTCGATTCGGAAAGGGAACGGTCTCCATCCGCCTGTCGGAACTCCTTGCACCCCTGACGACCTATGAACTGCACGCGCCGGAAGACCTCGACGTTCTGCACCTGACCGACGACTCGCGCGAAGCGCGGCGCGGCAGCCTGTTCGTCGCGGTCAGCGGCACGGCGGCGGACGGCGCGCGCTTCCTCGCGGACGCGCTTTTGCGCGGCGCGGTCTGCGCCGTCTGCGAACAGCCGCCGGACGTTGACATCCCCTACGTCCTCGTGCCGGACAGCCGCTTCGCGCTCGCGCGCATGGCGGCGGCGTGGTACGGCCGCCCCGCCGAGAGGCTGACGATGGTGGGCGTGACCGGCACAAACGGCAAGACGACGGTCACGACGCTCATCAAGCAGCTTTTGGAGCGGACGCTCCACGTCAAAGTCGGGCTGATCGGCACGGTCGAGAACCGCATCGGCGACGCCGTCCTCTCCGCCGAACGCACGACGCCCGGGGCGCTCGCGCTCCAACGCCTGCTCGCGCAGATGGCGGAGGCGGGCTGCACGCACGTCGTGATGGAGGTCTCCTCCCACGCGCTCGCGCAGCAGCGCGTGTCCGGCGTCACGTTCGACGCGGCGGTGTTCACCAATTTGACGCAGGACCATCTTGACTACCATGGTACAATGGAGGCCTACTGCGAAGCCAAGTCGCGTTTGTTCCGCCAGTGCCGCGCCGCCGCCGTCAACGGCGACAGCCGCTGGGCGGGGCGGATCCTGGAGGGCGCGGACTGTCCGCGCATCCTGTACGGGCAGAACCTGACGAACGACCTCGTCGGCTGGCGCCCGCGCTACGAGAACGATCGCGTGCGCTTCACCGTCTCCGACGAGGAGGGGCACTGCGCGGCCGAGGTGCGCGTCCCGGGCGAGTTCTCGCTCTACAACGCGCTCGCGGCGCTCGCGGCGCTGCGGCTGCTCGGCGTGCCGCT
>JAFSZQ010000050.1 GCA_017458885.1 Oscillospiraceae bacterium | reverse complement strand
GGCAAGCACCTCGGCACCGAGGCACTGTTCCCCACGGTGAACCTGCTGCCCGAGCCGTGGCGTGTGCTGCCGCGCTTCGGGGTTTACGCCACGCGGGTGGTGTTGGACGACGGCGCGGCCTACCCCGGCGTGACCAACGTGGGCATTCGCCCGACCATCGTGGACGACAACCGCGTGACCGTCGAGACGAATCTCATCGGCTTTTCCGGCGACCTCTACGGGCGGGAGCTGCGGCTGGAATTCCGCCGCCGGCTGCGGGACGAGCATAAGTTCGGCGCCATGGCGGAGCTGCACGCCCAGATCGAGCGGGATATCGCCGCCGCGAGAGCGGAAAACTAAATGAAAACGAGACAGGCGCTGTGGAAAACAGCGCCTGTTGCATTTCCCGACCGAGTGTGCGCACACCTCCTGTTATCCTGTGGAAAACAGGAGGTGGACAAGCCTTGAAAGTGATTTCCGCGCTGCGGCGCGAACGCATCGGAAAGGGCCTTGCCTGCGTCGCGCGTGCATTGCTCGCGGCGCTGCTGGCGAACGCGCAGATCTACGGCGGCTACGCACCCTTTGTCATCGGTCTGGTGGCAGCCGCCGGCCCCGGCTGGGAGGGATTGGCGGCGCTGCTGGGCGCGCTCGGCGGCGCGCTGCTGTTCCTTGATTTTCCCCACGCGCTGCGCACCATGGCGTGCTGTTTGCTGCTGTTCACGGCGAACAACGCGTTCTGCGAGCTGAAGTCCTACGAAAAGCCGTGGTTCCTGCCGTCGTTGACGGCGGGGCTGACCTTCATCGTGGAGGCGATCTACGTCTACCGCGCGCAGAGTCCGGCGCAGGCGGCGTACTGCGCGGTGGCGGTCTCGCTCGCGGCGCTGTACGCGTTCTGCTGCCGCGTCGTGCTGAGCGTACCGGAAGCGTCGCGGGAGAAACCGGCGGAGGCGCTGGTGGCGCTGCTGGGTGTGCTGGCGGCGCTCGCCGCGCCGCAGTTCCGAAACGGCTTCGCGCCGGGGCGCATCGCGGCGGTGCTGTCGGTGCTGCTCATCGCATTCGACCGCCCGCTGTCCTCCGCGCTGACGGCGGCGCTGTGCATCGGCCTTGCCATGGATCTCACCGCGCCGGGCATGACGTTTCGCTATACCGCGAGCTACGGCTTCGGCGCGCTGCTCACAAGCCTGCTGCGCCGCGAGAGCCGCGTCCGCGCGGCTGGGGTGTTCGCGCTCGCGGCGGCGTTTTTCGTGCTGCCGATGGAGGAGCGCGAGGGGCTGATGCTGCTCTATGAAAACCTAGCGGGTACGCTGCTGTTTTTGCTGGTGCCGACGCGGCTGCTGCGCTCGTTCCATGAAGAGCCGACGCTCAATGCCGAGGGCGAGGGCGGGCTGCGCCGACGGCTCATTGAAGCAGCCGCCGCGCTGCGGGAGCTGTACGGCAGCATCGCGCACGGCGAGCCGCCGCCGGAGGAAAACCCCGCCGTGATCTACGACCGCGCGGCGGAGGCGGTGTGCCGGGACTGCTCGCTGCGGGAGCGATGCTGGGTGAACGAGTACAACCGCACATACACCGCGCTGAGCGACGCCACCGCGCCGCTGCTGCGAAGCGGCCAGGGCGCCGCGAAGGACTTCCCCGCCTACTTTGCCGACCGCTGCATCCGGTTCCCGACCTTCCTCGCCGCGGTGAACACCGAGCTGCGCGCGTATCTCCTGCGGCGGCAGTACCGCGCGCGGCTGGAGGCGGCGCGCGCACGCTCCGCGGGGCAGTACGCGCAGTTTTCCGACCTGCTGACCGCCGCGGCGGAGCGCCCCGCGGGCGCGGAGGC
>JAFSZQ010000049.1 GCA_017458885.1 Oscillospiraceae bacterium | reverse complement strand
CCCGACCCTTGAGCTGGGTCGCGGTCAGCTTGGCGGAGAGCTCCGTCGCCGCCGCGTGGGGATAGCGCCACGTCAGCGCCGCGGCGTCGATGGGCAGCTCCGGCGCAACCGTCTCGTGAGCGGTCTCCGCCTCCGCGTCCTCCGCGGCGGCGGTCGCGCCATGAACATAGACCTTCCACGGCGCGTCGTCCGTTGTCACCATTTGCGGGGCGTCAAAGCCCGCGAGCTCCCGCAGCGGCGCGGCCTCCGGACGGCACAGCAGCGGCAGCAGCACCCAGTCGCCCAGGCACTTGCCCTCGTCCACCGCCTCCGGCAGCGCGGGACACGACGCGACGGCGAGCAGATCGCCCACGCGCTTTGCCGCGCCCGATTGGGAATGTACCATGACGAGCTTTTCCTTTGCGCGGGTCATGGCGACGTACAGAAGCCGCAGCTCCTCCGCCTTGGTCTCGCGGCGGAGCGTGCGCTCGATCGCCCGCCGCGCCGCCGTCGGGTAGCGGATGCGGCGCGCCGTATCCACCCGCTCCGGCCCGAGGCCGTACTTGGGGTGCACCAGCACCGAGGCGGTAAAGTCCATGTTGTTGAAGTCCTTGGCGAGATCCGCGAGGATCACCACCGGAAATTCCAGCCCCTTGGAGCTGTGGATGCTCATGATGCGCACGCCGTCGGCGCTCTGTGCCGCCTTCGGCGCGCCGTAGCCGCCGTCGCGCAGCTCGCAGACATGGCGCACGAAGGCGAACAGCCCGCGGTAGCCGGATTCCTCAAACTTCTCCGCCAGCGCGGCAAAGGCGAGCAGGTTCTCCCGCCGCGTCGCGCCGTCGCTCATCGCGCCAAAAATACCGAGCACGTTGCAGGTATCATAGATATGCGCGATCAAGCGCCCCACGCTCATGGTCTGCGCGGCGTCACGCAGGCCGCGGAGCGTCGCGAGGAAGCGCTTTGCGCCCTCGTCCTCACTCGCGGTCAGCGCGTCGTAGAAATCCCCCGCGCGGTCCGTCGCACGCAGCAGCGCCAGATCGTCGGCGGTGAAGCCGAACAGCGGCGAGCGAAGCGCCGCGATCAGCGGCACGTCCTGGCGCGGATTGTCCAGAATTTGCAGCAGCGCGAACACCGACGCCACCTCGACGCTCGCGAACACGTCCTCTCCGGACTCCGCGGAGAGCCGCAGTCCCCGCGCCGCCATGGCGCGGCGACACGCCGCGAGCCGCGCGCGCGGCGAGCGCATGAGGATCACGATATCCTCCTCCCGAACGGCGCGCAGCTCGTGCGTCTCGCCGTCCGTGACGGCAAAGCCGCCGTCCAGTAGCCCTCGTATGTACTCCGCCACGAAGTCCGCTTCCGCGTCGCTGGCGCGCAGCGCCTCGCCGTCGCCGGTGTGGCGCGGCAGGTCGAGCAGATGGAACTCCGCCGCGGCGTTTTCGTGTTCGGGATACGCAGCTCCTGCGTACAGCATTTCGTCTGCGCCGTAATCAAGCTCTCCCATCTCCTCGGAGAGGATGTTGGCAAACACGAAGTTTGCCGCGTCCAGCACCTCCGCGCGGGAGCGGAAGTTGCGCGAGAGGATCAGCTTCGCCCGCTCGCCCTCCGCCGCATCCGCGGCGTTGGGGTAGGTGTTGTAGTGGTCCAAAAAGATCGTCGGATCGGCGAGACGGAAGCGGTAGATGCTCTGCTTGACGTCGCCGACGGTAAAGAGGTTCGTCCCGTCGCGGGACACCGCCTCAAAGATGCAGTTCTGCACCTCGTTGGCGTCCTGATACTCGTCAACCATGATCTCGCGGT